>QMLZ01000290.1 GCA_003646995.1 Deltaproteobacteria bacterium
GGGAGGACGAGGGAAAAACGCAACCCGCGCCTCCCCTTTCTCCCCTTCGTCGCGTCTCTCCCATCGGCGGTGAGGGCAAGACGCCTGCGGCGGCCGAGAAAAAGAAAAAGAAAAGGACCCCGCCCGCGGCGAAAGAGACCCGCGACGCCGTCGTCAAGCCCGACTCCTTCGATCCCGACGTCCTCGCCGCCTTCGGCGGAGACGGCGGAGGAAAGCGCGGAGGCAACGGCTCCGCGGCCGCCGTATGCGAGCCCCGTCGCCCTCGCCGCGCGGAGAAGAGAGCCGCCGCCGCGCGAAAGGCCTTCAGGAAGGCCATCGGGGACCTCGCCGAGCGCGCGGGCGAATCCCCCAGGAACAACCCCAAAACCGCCGTCTGGGCGATATGGAACAGCCCCATGGGGCTCTCCAGGCACGAGAAGAATTTGCTCGACGACCTCTGCGACGCCTACGCCCGCATGCTCAACGGAAGCGCCGCCCTCTCCGACATCGAAAAACTCGAAAACGGCGTCGCCTGGATACGAAAGCGCTGGCGCCTCTGAAGAAAGGCGGGCGAGCCTTCGGCGATCGTTGTCCGCTGAACGACCGTTTCAAACCCGGACCCGCAATCACCGGCGCGCCGTCCCGCGCGCCCCAAAAAAGGAGGTGGATCTACAACCCCAACGATTTCGACCACAACCGCAACGGCGGCGACGGAGCCGCCGGCTTCGACCGCCAGGCCGCCTCGCGCGTCCTCTCCTCCGGCTCCCTCGCGGAGGTCGCGGAGCTCTTTTGCAACCTGCTCAAAAAAGAGCTCAAGGCCGTATTCCGAAACGAGAAAAAATTCGACCTGCAGGACGGCGTCCGAGAGAAAATCGGCCCAAGGTTCATCTACACCTTCCCCCTCCCCTCTCCCGTCCGCCTCAAGGAAGACCTCCCGGTAACCCTCGTCGTGGAGGAGGAAAACAAGGAATTCTCCGCTTCCGTCGTCAAGGTGTCCGAAAGAGCCCTCTCCCTCGCCCTCACCGAGGACCTCGGCGAGCGCATCCCCCTCGCCACCCTCATCCTCGACCTCACCTTCATCATCAGGTCCCTGATAGACCGCTACGAGGGCCTGCTCTCCCTCCTCAAGAACGCCTCCCGCCCCGCCGGGGACCCCCGCGACATCCATTCCCCCCCGCTTCCCTTCAACCGCCGCATGGCCCTGAAACTTCTCGGCCGAGCGCGGCCCCACGTCGGCCGCGCCGAACCCCATCCCGCCGTCTTCGACGCCGCCCCCCTCAACGACGAACAGAAGGACGCCGTCCGCCTCTCCCTCGGCTCCGACCTCATCTACCTCTGGGGCCCCCCCGGAACCGGCAAGACCACCACCCTCGCCCACATCGTCGAGGCCCACTACAGGGCGGGCCGCTCCGTCCTCGTCCTCTCCAACACCAACATCGCCGTGGACACCGCCGCCGAGAAGATAGCCGAACGCCTCCGAGGCGAAAGGAACTTCCACGACGCCCTCTTCCTCCGTTGGGGAATCGCCGTCAAGCCCGAGCTCATCGAACGCTTCGGCGACAAGGTGGTCTTCGAACTCGTCGTCGAACGCTTCGCCGGCTCCCTCCACGACGAGCTCCGCTCCCTCAAGGCCGAACTGCAGAAAACCGCCGAGGCCCTCGCGGGAGAAAAATCCCTCCTCGCCCGCTGGGACCGCCTCGCCGAGATCCGAACCGCACTCGCCGCCCTCCGCCGCAGGCGCGCCGAGGCCGAAAAGCACCGCGCCGCCGCCGAAACCGCCATCCTCCGCATCGAGGAAAAAATCGCCTCCCTCCGCGCCGACGAAAAGGAGGCAAGCGCCCTCTCCCTCGTCGATCGCGCCATCCGCGGCCTCTTCCCCAACCTCCTCCGCAAAAGGCGCGAATCCCTCGAAAGGGAACTCCTGCGCGAAAGGGATAAACTCTCCCGCGCCTCCTTCGTCATCGGCGAGATAGACGCCGAAACCGAACCCCTCGCCGCCGAGGAAAGCGAAATACTCCGCAAAATCCCCCACTCCGTGGAAATCGCGAAAAAGAAAATAGCCGAACTCGAGCAAAAGTCCGACTCCCTCTCCCGAAAGATCCGCGCCCTCGACGCCGAACTCGCCGGCCTCAGGGAAAAGATACGCCAAAAGGCCCGCGTCGTCGCCGCCACCGCCCACCAGGCCCACTTCAAATCATTCCCCTTCGAGCGGTTCGACGTCGTCGTCATCGACGAGGCCTCCATGCTCATCTTCCCCATCGTCTTCCTCCTCGCCTCCATGGCGGGCTGCAAGGTCGTGATAGCGGGCGACTTCCGCCAACTCCCCCCCATCGTCCACCTCCCCCCCCGCATGGGCGGCGACTTCCTCGGCATGGACGCCTTCCGCGTCGCGGGCGTCCAAAAAGCCGTCGAGCGAGGGGAAACCCCACCCTCCCTCGCCGCCCTCCGCGTCCAGTACCGCATGGACGAGCCCATTTGCAGGATCGTCTCCGAGGCCTTCTACCCCGACCTCGCGCTCGTCCCCCACGAGAGCGTCAAATCCCGGCCCGCCCCCGATCCCTTCCCCCTCGGAGAGGGCTCTCTCTTCCTCGTGAACACCTCCCCCCTGCGCCCCTGGGCGAGTTATCCCCCCTACAGCAGCTCGCGCTACAACGTGCTGCACGCCATCGTCGTCCGAAACATGGTCGAGAGCATCGCGGAGGCCGGTTTCCTCCCCTCCCCTCCCGATCCCAACGACGCCCTGGCCGTCGTCTCTCCCTTCCGCGAGCAGGCCGAGCTCATCTCCGCCGTCCTCGAGGAATCCCTCGGCGCCGGGGCGAACGGCATCGCCTCCAGCGTCCACAGCTTCCAGGGCAACGAGAAGGACACCGTCATCCTCGACCTCACCCTCGCCTCCGGCTGCGCCCCCGGTCGCTTCTTCACCTTCGACTCCCGCGACAGCCAGGGAGGAAGGCTCTTCAACGTCGCCTTCAGCCGCGCCAGGCGACGCCTCGTCGTCGTCGCGGACCTCGACTACATGTTCTCCGGCCGATACCCCATAAGCCCCATCCTGCTCGACATCCTCCGCCGCCTCCGCACCGAGGCCCTCTCCCCGCCCCTCCGCGACGTCCTCCTCCCCTCCCCCTCCGGCCTCCCCCTCCCCTCCGATGTCCTCGGCGACATCGCCATCTTCGGCGCCGGAACCTTCTATCCCGCCTTCCGCGACGACCTCGACTCAGCCGCCAAATCCATCCTCATCGTCTCGCCCTACGCCACCGAATCAAGGCTCTCCTCCCTGATGGACCGCCTCGTCGCGGCCGCACGGCGCGGCGTCGAAGTCTCTATCGTCTCGGGAAACCGATTCCGCGCCCTCCCGCCGCGCCAGATCGAAACCCTCCTCCACCACGGCATAAAGGTGGGCCTCCGCGAAAAACTCCACCAGAAACTCGCCGTCATAGACGGCCGCATCGTATGGCACGGCTCCCTCAACATACTCTCTCACCGCGGCACCGAGGAAAGCATGTTGCGAATCTCCTCCAGGGCCTTCGCCGCCCGCGTGCTCAAGTTCATGAAGACGGGCGCTCCCGCCGAAATCGTCGAGGCCGCAGGCCCCTTCGCGAGCCCCCTCTGCCCGAAATGCGGCTTCCCCATGAAAATGAGCGTCGCCCCCTCGAAGAAAAAGAAAAAAATCTCCTTCGCCTGCCCGCGCTGCCGATTCGCCATGGCCGCCGGCTGACGGAGGCGCGAAAGGCCGGCCCCGGCCGGAGCCCACGAGCCCGGCGCGCGGGGGAGGAATCTCCTTCCTCCCCCGCGGGAAAAAAAGCCCAAAAAAAGCTTGACAAACCGTCTTCGAGCGTAAAATAACCTGCGTGGGGCGTCTTTCCGCCCTCCGCGGGAGCCGGGAAGTTGAAGATGCGGAACTCGCTCAGGTCGCGGAAAGATTGTCCGAACCTCGAAAAGGCCCAAAAAAGGCGTAGGTTTGGACAAAATTGTAAGTTCTTTGTAAATCTGGAGTTGGGACGAAAAAAGCCGTTTTCGGCCTCCCTTTCGAGCCCCGTTTCGGGCCCCCGAAAACGAGGTTTGGACAAACGGCCTCGTAACCCCCGATTTGCAAAGGATTTATAAGGCATGCCCTCTGAATCGCCGCCCTGATGAACAAGGGATTAAGACGCATTTTTAGTTAGTAAGTAACCTTTGCCACTAAATGGGTCTCTGAATCGCCGCCCTGATGAACAAGGGATTAAGACGTACGACACCAGCAGCCTCTGTCCTCGGCGTAGAAGGTGCGCCTCTGAATCGCCGCCCTGATGAACAAGGGATTAAGACTTATAAGGGCGGGCATTTCTCCCATGACGCCCAAAGTCTCTGAATCGCCGCCCTGATGAAC
>QMLZ01000291.1 GCA_003646995.1 Deltaproteobacteria bacterium
TAGCTAGAAAACCAAGGGCCCACAGGATACCTATTTGTGTTCAAGTGCACACACGGTTCTCACTAAACATCTCAGAACCGATCGAGTAAGTCAAACCTAGCTTAACCATTGCCATCTATTTTATTCCACCAGCATGCCACGAGTGGCAGGATAGCAGTTAGGATGAAATCTCTATTTCATCAAATCGCCGATCATGGTAGCGGTCCGTCTGGGAGTGTCTAGCCTTTATCGCTTCCTATGAAACGATAAATCACTCCACCAAGTATACTACCAATGATCGGAGCCACCCAAAAAAGCCACAGTTGCGAAAGGGCCCAGCCACCAACAAACACGGCGACTCCGGTGCTGCGTGCAGGGTTTACTGAGGTATTAGTAACGGGTATGCTGATCAAGTGAATGAGAGTCAAACATAAACCTATCGCTATTGGCGCAAATCCTTGTCGCGCACGTTCATCTGTAGCTCCCATAATCACAAAGAGGAACATCATGGTCATTACGATTTCACAGATCAGGGCTGCCAGCATGCCGTATCCTCCTGGTGAATGGGTGCCGTAACCATTAGAAGCAAATCCTGCGGACAGTCCGAACCCTGTCTTCCCGCTGGCAATGAGATACAGTACCCCTCCAGCAGCAATGCCACCCAAGACCAACCAGAAGGTACCAATAAATTCTGCACTGTATTTTCTTATTATTACCTCCCCTTTGCTTTGTTTTTTCCCATTGCCTCGTACGGCGACAGCGGCTGATGAAGCTTGTCTCCTACCGGCTGATAGACCGGTGCCTTGATCTGCTCTTGCTTTTGAGATGGTATCTTGTTACAGGTCTGCAAATACTTCGTAATGCGTCACCTTTTCCTCAAACTCTAACAAGAAATTTTTGTCCTCTGGATAATATTTTGCCTTTTCATAATCTTTTCCCGCAAAGTTTTTGATAGCCTCCAGGTTTTTCCATATGGTGATCAACGTAAAGTGCCCTTCAGCTCCTCTAACATTCCTCAAAAACAGCAACCTAACAAATCCCTCCGTGTTTTGGTAATCAGGTATTGATTGTTTTTTCAGAAACTCTGTATACGACTCGTAGTCTTCAATCCTTGTTTTCCCGTGCCATATTCTTGCTATCATTGTCCCTCCTCAATGCTCAGTTGCCTTTATGTGGCCATACCGGCCCTGTTTTGCGAATCCCTTTCGCTTGGTTTGATGTCTCTTGCTTCTGAGTTTATTATGTCCACGCGGGTAAGGCAGTGTTTGTCATCTAGAGCCAAAAGCGCCCAACGACTTGCGCTCCAGCCACCCAGCATTATTTCACACCGAATAGGTTAAAGGTCTGTTCCGACAAGAAGTCAAATGACTCCACCAGAGAATAACCTGCGTTTTCCATTACCTGCAATATGAATTCCTCAGGCGTGTAGTGTCTGAACAAACTGACAAAACTGAACCCGCCCTTGGGTTTATGATCAATGATCGCAACTTTACCACTTGGCTTCAAGAGTCCCCTGAGGTTACGAAAGTATGTGCCTGGTTCTGTCAAATGATGAAACACATTCCTCGCGAAAACTAGATCAAGAGTGGCATTCGGGAGGTCTATGCTGTCGCCCGTTGACAAAACAAAGGCGATGTTGTCCAATCTTTCCCGTTCAGCCTGGCGCCTTATGAAATCCAGATACTTTGATTTAGTATCAACTGCGTATACCCTGCCGGTTTCTCCAACCTTCCTGGCGAATTTGAGTGTGAAATAGCCCCCTCCGGAACCTATATCTGCAATTCTGTAACCTTCTTTTATACCAAGGCACTCAATTATTCTTTCTGACTCCTTTTTAGGCGATGCTGCTTCTCTATTTAACAGTTTCAAGAAAAAAGATGTAAGCATTTAGCAACTCCTATCAATGTCATAGGCTGTCCAGTATTGCATCCACAATTTCTCAAATAAAACACTGAACGCCCCGTTGTTTTTTTTTCAATCTTCACTGCCCATTGCGTGACCTGGTAATCAGGGTTCCGCAATCGCCTTTGGCAGGTCACGTGTCTTTACCGGCAGGTAGTCCGTATCATAGGTGGATATGGCAAACAGACTCATATCTGCTTGGGCAAGAGGCTGTGCTATTTAAGAGTATCCCGGTCTGGTCAAGCTCCAGCGAACCGTGAACCTTCAAGTACTCCATCCCTTGAATAGTTAGTCCTTTCCGGAAAAGGCTCAGTTGACATCCCATTCCTGTGCTCGAAGGATTGCAATTACCTCTTCATCTTCCAAGTCACGCCATTCCTTATAGGCATCGGCAACCGCAAAAATGCGAAGCCTGCTTACGTCAGGACAGATAAGTGCATCCACGAGTGGGCAGATGCGGCGAAAGGCACTCATGGAAGAGGTGGGCACAGCCACCATTATTCCCGCAGGGCTGTGTTTCTTGACTACCTGAATGGCTGCCTCCATGGTAAAGCCAGATGCCAGGCCGTCGTCCACCAGAAGTACTGTATGGTTGGAAAGTTCTGGGAATTGGGCCGTCTTACCATATTTGGATATGCGCTCGCGGATACTTTTCATGGCCAGAGCTTTCTGCCTTTGGATAATATCTTCGCTTACCCCTAAGCTCTTTACCAGCGCATGGTTTAAAAGCATGGTCCCATCAGAGGCAACCGAGCCAAATCCAGCCTCAGGATTGTCGGGAATCTGAAGTTTTTTCACTATGATGAGGTGCAGTGGACACTTGAGAGCTTTGGAAATAGGAACACCCACAGGAACACCGCCGTTGGGTATGGCCAGCACAATGGGATCTTTAGGCTGATATTCTGCAAGCTTTCTGGCCAGAACGTGCCCTGCATCAACCCTATCAATGTACTTAGGTCCTTCCCAGTATTCTTCCATAAACCAAAGATCTCTGAGGTGAGTTGTCACCCACTGAGCATGAAAGCTTTTTTCAACCAGGCCAACTTCCTTTCCCTGCCTAGGGGCAGGCCATCGTAATAGGGGCGAACTGAACCGATTTGTTAGGCTAATTTTCTGGATTTATTTCCTCAACAAATGAATACTGGTTTCTTGCCAACTCTCTAATTATTGACGCAGCTTGGGAAAGTTCACCTGGAAAAGTTTTTTCAAGAACAGCTATTGCGCCCTCAAAATCTCCAAGTTCTCTTTTGATTTCAGCTATCATGATACAGTCATTATCATCAGACGTATCAAGCATATTGACAAGTACTTGCAAGTTTGACCTTTCTACATCAGAGATATCTTTTGGTATGCTTTTGACCTCTCTTCTTTCATCATTTCCAGCCCACCATGCACGAATACGGACATATAATTCTTTTTCTCTGGTGAGTTTGTTTTTCTCCAATATGCCAAAATAATCTTCTAGTCCCGGCATATCGTAGGGTTCGGCTTGGTCATAATCTGCATTGGTATCTAAGGACAGTTCATTAATTTCAGCCACTTTTTCCTGCTCATCAATCCAAATAAGTGATTGGCAGTGAGGGCATTTTACAAGCCACGGTTGATCTGGAAGCATTGGCGCTTCGCATTTGCCATCAGTCCAGTATTTTGCATAAAAAGTATTCCCAGACAAAATTGTGTACTCCTCTATCAAACCAGAACATGCTGAGCATTTCTTGATTATTGTTGGACCAAGATCCAATTAGAGTCTCCTTTTTTGGGCCTAGGGGATGGCATCACCAGCTGCCGCAGAGTTTCTTTGAGCACAGGAAGCCGTTGGTTGTCGTTGGGATCTGTCGAGATCTTCTTGACTTCAATTAACGTTTTTAAGCCTAGTACTTGAGGTCTATGGCCCCTGAAATCAATTTCGATTGTGTGCTCCAGGAGTCCCTCATAAGATCTCCCCCCTTCAATAGCTTCCAATATGTCTAGCGGGCCGATCCAGATCTTAAGAAGTACGTGACCTTTCCCCAATAGGTCGCGCTTCTTGGGTTCAATCAATTTGTCGTCCAAACGCCGATGAACAGCCTCAACCGATTTAAGGAAGGCGAATAGTTTGGTAAAATCCACACCCGCCTCAAGCAGCCCCTTTAAAACATCACCTAGGCTTGCGCTTGTTGGCTTTCTGTCGCCCGTAGGCATCTCTCAACTCCTGAATTGTGCGGATGGCATTGTCGTTGGCCTACAGTCGCTCTTAAGGCGACATCCTTAAGAACATGGCGACTAATTCCCTGTCCACATCGGATTGCCTATCAATTTTTGTTTCCTCAGACATGCTATGCCCTCTTTTGAACTATGAATTCTTAATTAGCCTAGTTAGTGCCCATCCATAAATTGGAAAAATTAACTGGTTTACGAAATTGCGTACTCGATGATGATGCCCAACCATGTGAAGAAAAGGCATTTCCTGCACCTCTGAGGA
>QMLZ01000292.1 GCA_003646995.1 Deltaproteobacteria bacterium
AAGATCGTGGAGGTAGCCCTCGAGAGGAATCCCCACGGCAGGCTCACTCAACCGGAGGATATAGCCAGGGCCAGTGCTGCTCTGGCAGATGAGAGGCTTTACTGGATGACCGGAAATGTGATAAATGTCGACGGAGGAGAGGACATAACGGTGTGATCTTTCTTATTACAGGGCTTCCCCTATTATCTTGACAAAAAATGAAAGCCGAACTATTTTGAAAAAAAAGAGTTAGTCGGCTTCCTTTAATGGTGTGGGGTAAAATGTCGTTGCCAAGAAGGAGGTGCTCATGCGGCGCAAAGTAGTTGTAGGACTGCTTGTAGGGGGGATGGTATGGGCCCTGACGCCTGCCGAGAAGTATGCGATGGACAGTCACGGCGCATCGCCCCTCGGGAATGTTTCCCCGCCGAGAATCCTTCAAGGTTGGATTCTCGTTGAGTCTCAGGATTTCAACGATGATACTATACCTACCGATTGGGAGATAAACGATGCTAACGGCGATTCGTGTACATGGGTTGTGGTTTCTGCGCCCACCGATCCCTTCAATCCGGGCTGCTGGGATGGAAGTCCCTTCCTTCAGTACTCCGATGATGATTGCGATACAGACTCCGACGATTGGATCATGACCGCTATTTTCAGCATCTCCGATGGCGATTCGACATATCTCGTCTACGATTTCGATTTTGAGGAGATAGGCTCAGGACACCCGATTGAGTACGGAGATGTGATGATAGGAACATCGGAAGATGGCACGAACTGGAACTGGACCGTCGTGGTTTCCTATACCGAGTACATGGGCGAAAACTGTGATGTGATGGTTGGCCCTGTGGAGCTTAGCGGAAGCTACGCCCGCTGGGCCTTCAGGTACTGGGAGGAATCACCGAGTGAATGGGCGTGGGGCTGGTACATCGACAACGTGGAGGTCTATCACTATATGCCCGAGGTACCTGATCTCACTGTGAACCAGATTTCAATAAATTCATTTGGTAATTCTATGGAAGTTACGGCTTTTGTAAAAAACTTGGGTGTGCCTGTTCAAAATGTGGTAGTGAGATTTTTTGCTCGAGATATTTGGTCCGGATATGGAGATACACTGCAAATAGGGGATGACCAGATAATTGCATCGCTCGGGTACAATGGGGTGGATACTGTTTCTGTCATGTGGCAGCCTTTACACGATGAATATAAATATATCCTCTATGCGGCTGTTGATCCAGATAATGCTATCTCTGAAAGTAATGAGGAGAATAACACTGCGTCAATCTCACTCAGCGGCCATGCCCCCACTGTTCTATGGGTTTCTGCTCAATACGATGGTGATCCTCAGCCAGATGTCGTCGGGCGGTTCATATCGAATATAGAACTTACTAATAACTTTACAGCAATTGTGGCAGATCCTGATAGTGTGAGCGACATCAAGAAGGTTAAATTCATTTTCGATGATGCATATTTTCTCGAAGATACTACGCCACAGGACGGCTGGAGTGTTAACTTTGATGTAGGTCAGCTTCAGAGCCAATGCCTTCTGAAAGTTGTTGCATACGATAGAGCAGGGCTTCCATCAAAGCCGTATTTGTTGCAGCTGGATGTTATTCCTATGCCTGGGTGGATGCAGTCGGTGCTAAACTTTCGCGGGTAGTTTCACTTTGATTATTCTTCCGCTATTTATAAGACTTGGCCTGGGTCTATCCCTTCAAATTTCTATGCAGATTACTCTATTCCTGAAGAGGTTTTGCTGCTTGGAGGACTACAAAATGGTTTCGGAGGAGGAGTCAAACTAAATGCGGAGATTCCCCTCATTGTCAATAACCAATGTTACTTTATTCCATCTGTGGGCATGGAGGCTATTGTACTCGGTAATACCTTGCTTTACCTAGATTCGCAGTTTATCGAACAATATTTTACTTTTTCCGGGAACCTTGATTGCTCCACATTGCAATTTTCCGGTCTCACTGTGGATTTGGCGCAACCTTATCAGTTTCTTATGGTTCCTTTACCTGAAGTAGGAGCGGGTGTGGACTTTTTGATAGGGCCAATTCCCTTGAGTGTCAATTTTGATATAGGTGGAGATATAACAGCACAAATTGCGGATGCACAAATCACTACCGATGAAAACTTCCAATTTGCTAATTGTTCCATAGTACCAGAGGTAATAATAGTGGTGGATCTCTCTGCTTCTATAGAGGTTCTTTTTGGTGTTGCAAGTGTTGCTCTTGTTACGCATCCTACAGCGGATATGGAGACAGAGGTTACCTACCCCCCGCCAGATATAGATCTTTCAGGTGCTTTTCTTGTACCCTGGGAAGTGGTTGGTTCTTTGGGCTGGGGAGTAGTTCAGGGTGTTCTATATCAAGATACCCTTGGACCATGGACCTTTGGGACAGATGGCCAATTAATTCTTGATACGAAAATACCGCCTTTGCTCGCGAGATTGCGAACGTTAAGTGTTCCCGATGTGCTTCCTAATCCCTGTATTGCTTCTGGTAACGGTAACAGTGCTGTTGTCGTGTGGATTCACGATAATGATCCAGCCCCAGGGACGGCGACCCCTGAAGTTTATTATTCTTTCAAGGTAGGTTCTGTGTGGTCTGAACCAGCTCCTATTGATACATCAGCTAACAGTTTATTTGAAATGGACCCAGCAGCAGCATTCCTTCCCGATGGCGACGTAATCGCCGTGTGGAGTGCCAACGATGCCCCTGCTAATGAGACGGATGTGAACGAAATACTTGCTGCTCAGGATGTATTTTACTCATTTTGGGATTCAGAATCTCAGGCCTGGTCACCCCCACAAAAATTGATCGATGACGATACTCCCGATGGTGTAGCTTCTCTGGCCTGTGACACAGCGGGGAATATTCTTGTCGTTTGGACAAAGATTCTCGGAGATAGTGTTCACCATAGGAATTCCTGGGCCCTTTATTATACGCACTGGGACGGATCTGAATGGTCAGAACCAGCTCCGCTCCCGATGACTGATTCCGACAATGAGGCAGATTGTGCGGTAACCCTTGCTTATGGTCCTGATGGGGAAGCTACTGCAGTGTGGCTCCACGATGCTGACGGAGACTTCAATACCGGAGAAGATACTGAATTGCGTTGCGCTGTTTGGGATGGCTCGAACTGGAGTAATCCGTTGGTTTTGACAGATAATGTGGAAAAAGAGAGGTCCCCTTTTGTGACCTATGATATGAATGGGAATGTGCTTCTCGTATGGGCATCGAATGACAGCACAATAGATAAAATTTATTTCTCCCAAAAAGACATTTCAGGGTCATGGAGCATACCGACGGTGGTCACGGAAACTAATCAATTTCTCGAGTCTCCTATCATAAAAGTTGACAATCGTGGTATAGCTATGTGCATTTGGAGGGGATACAAGGGTTATGATGGAGATCTTTTCTATTCGATGAAGGATTTGCGGGATCCAGAAAGTCAGTGGACAGAACCTGCGTGCTTAACCGACGACAGTCTCACAGATTGGCTTCAAGCTCTGGCAATTGATACCGATAATAATGCATTGTATGTTTGGGCTAAACAGAATTGGACCGGATCGGAGCCTCGTTATTCAGAGAAGGGAATTTATCTTTCAGATGGTATTTTTGTGGGTGGGAGCGGAATTAAAGAGAACCTTTCACTCGGTGATTTGAACACAGGATCACATGCTATTTTGCCTGATCTCTCGATAGAACCAGAGAATATCGTTGTATCAGATACATTTCCGGATCTCGGAGATACTGTTCTCATTGAGGCTCGAATTAGCAATATAGGCGATGTTGTCTCGGACACTGTGCTTGTGAGAATACTGGATGGGCATCCTGACTCTGGAGGAACCCAGATAGGGCCGGATTTTAACGTTGTAATAGAGCCTGACACATTTATTGTAGTTAGCACTAACTGGATTGCATTAGCTGGTATTCATAACATTTATGTCCAGGTTGACCCTCAAAACGAAGTAGAGGAGCTTGATGAAGGGAACAACCAGTCTTATACCACTTGTTATGTAGTGCCTGATCTCCTTATAGATTCATCTGGAATTGCTTTTAGTAACGAAAATCCCTTAGTAGGAGATATGGTACTTATCTCAGCAGCTATACAAAATACAGGTTCAGTTCCGGCGAACGATGTGGAAGTTGTAATACTCGATGGTAGCCCAGATGACAGCCTTTCTCAGGTTATAGACACTTGTTTGATTTCACAAATTGAGCCTGGTTCGTCCGCTACGGTGCAAGCTAACTGGCTGAGCCATTATGGAAGACATTCAATTTATATTCAGATAGATCCGGACAATGAGATTATTGAACCAGTTGAGGACAATAACGTTGCTTTCAGAT
>QMLZ01000293.1 GCA_003646995.1 Deltaproteobacteria bacterium
TCCACCCTCACAACGCGAACGAAGAAAGAATCTCCATCGGAAAATCCGCCACCAGGGAAATACAATGTATCAGGTGGAATGAAGAATAGCGTATCCCCACGATAGAAAATATGCCCTGATAAATCATCATATATCACAGTTGTCCCGTCGTTCACCCGCATAGAGATTTGTGCACCTGCGGTTCTCAGTCCTTCGGGGTCGTCGCAATACCAGGCAATTACGAAGGAATCACGACAGGCGATATATGCGCTGTCAACAGATGGAATTATAAGCGATGGCTCCGGTCCCGCGCCAGCAGAAACAGCAACAGTCCAGCAAGTATCGAGAATATTCGAGTATCCGCAGCCAGTGCTATCTCCCACAGTGAGACAGATGTCAAATGTATCATTGGCGAAAAATGTGTCAAAAGCCGCAGAACTGTGATACACAAGGCTATCACCACTTCTAAACCATTCAAGAATTCCATCGAAGACATAATGAGTATCTCCGTCAATAACAAACATAATCGTCAAACTATCGATGGAATGCAGAGAATCTTCGATTTGTAGAATTACATCCGGTGTTCCAGGGGGAACAGTGCCAGGTATAGGTGAACCGGGCGAAAGCCAGGTCGAAATCGGCGCAATGTCATCAAAATAAATGAAAAGTGTCTCAGATTCGCTCGAATATCCGAGCATATCCGCCTGACCATACACCACAATAGTCTCCGGCGACGAGGTAAACAAAGGCAGATAGACAATTGTGGTATCATTTATCCAATATGGATTTGTGGCAATCGGCAGAACCGTCCCATTCACTTCAAAATTAACGGTAGAGGTGTCCAATCCGTCGGGGTCGTAGAACGAAACGACAATTGAATCGGACGGACACACAAGCCCGATAGAATCGGGCAGGGGTTCGACAAAAGTCACAACAGGACCGAACTGGGCAATATAAATCCAATAACAGGTATCGAGCACAGCAGTATTCACACAGGTATCTACATTGTCAGAAACCTGGTCAAAGCAGATGAACAGAGTATCCTGCGGCTGCACATCAAAGTCATCTGTGAATATCAGCATTGTATCGCCGCTCCACCTTATAGTATCATTCGTATTGCAGAACGACGCAGACCATCCGCCCAGAGCAGAATAAAGCGAACAGCACACCGACATAGAATCCGCGCCAGAACAGTTATCGGGAAAATAAAGGGAACAGGTGGGCGTGAGCGAAAATGCACTGTCAAAAGCAGAAGTATTCAATATCACAATATCAGGCGGGGTTCGGTCGATTGCCATAGGAAAACTATTTGGCCTCTGCGGGTTGGAAAGATTATCCATCACTTCCACAGAAATGATGAAAGTATCGCATTCCGAACAGGGGTCGCTCGCCGGCGACCAGATGAGAGTATCCCCAAGAAGCATAAGATTTGGACCGAGCGTAACCACAGCAGTATCCGTTCCACAAATGGATATGAGCCTGATAGTGCTCTCGTCAAAACCATCGCTGTCGGTAATTAAAAATCTGATATCCGTTCCAGGGAAGAGACAACCAATGAACAGCACTCCATCATCCCCCGCATCAGGACTTATCAATTCGACCAGAGGACCTTGAGAAGAAATCTCAAAACAACAGGTATCGCCAACACCAGTGGAAGTATAGTTGGGGTCGCACAAATCGGAATAGTCAGAAAGCTGACTTATCCACCAGCAGACCTCATCACCGCCTCTATAACCGATGCCCAGAGCATCAAGCGAAATAATTATCGTATCGCCCACATTCGTTATTGCAGAAGATGTATCTCCGCAAACTTCAATTGCCGCGCCAGTGGTATCAATTATACCGACACAACAACGTGCAGGGACAGGATAACTCAAAGAATCATAGGCATAAACTCTCAACTCCGTCGGTATATCCAGGAACAAACTATCACACATCGGATAGAGAGATATTATCTCTGGCGCAGTGTGGTCGATGACAAATGAATAATCGATGGAAGTCATATTGCACAAAATATCCTCAACCTGCACGGAAACAGAAACCATTCCTTCACAGCTGATGGCGGGAGAAGGAGTAATTGTGGCATTATCTCCGGAAACCGAAATGTGAAGCGGATATGTATAATCAAAAGTATCTCCGCAGGCATCCGCAATCAAAATGTGGAATGTGCTCCAGTCAATTCCCTGGCTGTCAACAGCAGAGACGACGATTTCATCCAGCGATGAACAGGTAACAATCCATTCATCGCCGGGACTGACAGGAACCAGGACAGGAGCGCCAGTATCGAAGGTGACATCCCAGCAACTTTCGAGCAGGTTTGGAGGACAAAGCGAAGTGTCATCCACAGCAATAGGCATCGTCTCATCAGCAACATTCACGCAGATATTTACCGTATCACCGCCGCAGAAGTGCAGTCCCAATCCTTCCGTGTGGAAATATGCAGTATCTCCAGCGCCCCACAGAACATTCGTTCCATCGACACAGTATGTATCGGTGCCATCCACGATAAAGCATAGAGATTCATAATCCAACCCGGCGCCAAAATCTCCCAGAACCGCCCAGAAATCAGGTGTGGGGTCTGTGAGAACCGAACCACTCGCAGGACCAAATCCAGATATGTAGGGTGGCGTCTGGTCGATATGATACCATCCACCACGACTAGCTTCGGAAGGAATATCAAGCATATCGTGAGCATAGTTAAATTCGACATAAACACTTTCGCCATCGGCAAGAATAACCGGTGGAGAAAAATATACAGTATCCGCATCACTGGTATCTGCTCCACCGACAAACAATATCGAAGGGTCAGGATAAGTAACCGTTGTAGGAAGCCCATCGTTTATACGATAAATCATCTCAATTGAAGACGAATCAACTCCCTGCTCATCCCGACAGGTAAATACAACGAAAAATGTATCAGTGCAGGATAGGTAGGAACCACTGGGAGGTCTCACAAGTGAGAATGTTGGACCACCAGAACTCAAATATATGGCACAACAACTATCAGGAGCAGATAGTGTATTGAATCCGCAGTCATCCATATCGAGGCTATCGGATAGATTTTCAACACATATTCGAACACTGTCCCCGCTTTCCCAGGAATTTTCCATAATATTGTTCATAAAGAAAGTTACTGTATAAATGCCCGTAGCGGAGTCATACGCCCAGGTGAGATTAGGGTTATCACCCCAGGCAGTATCCACCTGCCAGCTTGTTGAATCCCGCATACGATGATATAAAACTATGCAGGTAGAATCCTCAATAAACCAGGAGCAGTCTTCCTTAAAGGAAATTGATACAGAATCGTAGGCGACACTTGGAGTATCACACGGAGGATATATGGAAACAATATAGGGCGGTTCCCTATCCACAATATAGAAAAATGTATCAGCATAGAGAGAAGCATTTCCAATTGAGTCGGCAACAGTTGCGATAATTATATTCATTCTTCCACAGGCACTATCACACAGCGCTGTTGCCGGCACTATTCCGCACAGCATACTATCATCGGGGAACCAGGTCCACACCGCTCCCGACACACTTGCACCACCAATTTCCAATAATGTGGCATCCGGGTTCACGCCACTTATATCAGTTATCCTGATACAGATAGGACCTCCAGCACAACACGAAGAATGTGCACTATCAGGAGGATGTATTAAATCAACTTCCGGCGGCATATTATCGACAATGTATTCTACACAATATGAGGAATCAACATTATTAGGACCGCATAGTAGCGCATTGTCGAATAGAGAATCAACGCAAAATCTGATTGTATCGAGATATTCTATTCCCGACATCGTTGGAAATAATATGATTCTATTTCCGCTTTCCAGCGCATATTCGGTTTCATCCAGAGTTCCATAAAGCACGCCATTCACATAAGCGCTGATAACTATTCCACTATCGGAAATACCTGTCAGTGCATCGAGAACCGAAAGAGTGCACAGAACAACACCAGATGGCTCTGGAACAAATGACCCAGCTGGTGGTTCTGGCGAATATATGGTAGGACCTTCTAAATCAAGAGAAAAACAATAAGAATCAGCGTCGGCATAGCTATTCCCAACAGTGTCAGAAAGCAACTGAACAAACACACATACATCTGTTCCCGAAATATATGGAACATTATACACATCCTCCACACATACACGATATGTTACAGAATCGAGAGTGTCAATTTGCATATACAAATCGCCAACATCATAAACAAACCCATTTATATTAACCTGAAGCATAGAATCGGGCCACAAACTGATTCCATTCAAGTCGGTAACATCAAAGCAAACATAAGGAGTATCGCAACTTATGTATGCACTTTCA
>QMLZ01000294.1 GCA_003646995.1 Deltaproteobacteria bacterium
ATCTGCATTCCAACTGGCAAGGAGTCCACAGTGCCGCACGGGACGCTAATTCCCGGAAGACCCGTGAGATTTAACGAGACTGTGTAAATATCCACCAGGTACATTTGTAATGGATCTCCCACCTTTTCTCCGAGCCTGAATGGCAGGCAAGGAGAAACAGGGGTGATAATGCTGTCGACTTGTTGGAATGCCTGGTCGAAGTCCTGTCTTATCAATGTCCTTACCTTTAGCGCTTTTAGGTAGTACGCCTCATAATACCCTGCAGAGAGCACATAGGTACCCAGCATTATGCGGCGCTTGACCTCTTTGCCAAAGCCCTGATATCGTGTTTCCTCGTACATCCGAATCATATCAGGGATGTCCCCATTCGCCCTGAAGCCATACTTCACCCCGTCGTAACGTGCCAGGTTGCTACTAGCTTCTGCTGTAGCGATGAGATAGTAAGTGGCCACTGCATATGGTGTGTGCGGAAGGGAAATTTCCATGATCTCGGCACCCTCTTTTTCCAGCACAGCAACGGCCTCCATAATTTTATCTTTTATTCGTGTGTCCAGGCCCTCAACAAAATACTCCTTAGGTAGCCCGATCTTGAATCCTTTAATCCCGTTTTTTATGGAGCCGAGGTAATCAGGAACGGGCTTGGGAGCAGATGTTGTGTCCTTTAGATCATGGCCTGATATCACGTTTAAAAGAAGTGCACAGTCTTCCACGCATCTAGCGAAAGGACCTGCCTGGTCCAGAGAGGATGCATAAGCTATGAGGCCGTATCGTGAGACTCTGCCGTAAGTTGGCTTCATGCCCACTACTCCACAAAAAGAGGCAGGTTGCCTGATGGATCCCCCTGTATCTGTCCCTACCGCTATAATGGTCTCCCCAGCTGCAACAGCAGCGGCTGATCCTCCGCTTGAGCCTCCAGGGACCCTATCGTTGGCTACCGGGTTGCGGGTCGGGCCAAATGCACTGTTCTCTGTGGATGAGCCCATGGCAAATTCGTCCATATTGGTCTTGCCAACGATGACAGCGCCTTCGTCCAAGAGTTTTTGTACAAGTGTGGCATTGTAAGGAGGGTTGTAGCCAGATAGAATCTTTGAAGCACATGTGGTTCGGATCCCCTTGGTGCATAAGACGTCTTTTATGGCCACAGGTATCCCGTTCAGTTTGCCCACATGCTCACCCTTCTTGATGCGAAGATCGGCCTCCTTTGCAAGCTTCATGGCAAGCTCAGGAGTGATGGTGATAAAGGCCTTGATTTCACTTTCCTTTTGTTGGATATTTTTAAGTACTGATTCGGTTATCTCTGAAGAGCTTACCTCGCCCTTTTTCATCAAGGCTAGCAGTTGCACAGCAGACATTTCAAAAAGTTCCATGGGTCAGCTCTCCAGTATCCTTGGGACCTTAAAAAAATTGTCCATTCGTTCCGGTGCCTCCTTGAGTACCCCATCGGCATCCTTGGATTGCATCGCCTTGTCGGGGCGCCACACATTCTTGAGGGGTAAAACGTGGCTCGTGGGAGGTATATTTGCGGTGTCCAGCTCAGAGAGTTTCTCCACGTAGTCCAAAATGGAGTTTAGGTCGTTTGCATATTCATCCAGTTCATCTTCGGGTATCTTAAGTCGGGCCAACTTAGCAACGTGAAGCACATCTTCCCTTTTCACCCTTGGCTCCCTCTTTTCGAGAACCGTACGGGACTCCCCCTTTTCACGGTATTCAGATCCCAAGTCCGTGCTCTCAACAGCTATTTTGATACCCAGTTCTTCCAGTTGTTGAGGGTCAACACTTGCGGGAGCCTCGGTAAGAGGGCAGTATGCGCGCCGGTTTTTGGGAAAGGCAATAACGTCGCGGATCGACTCGGTGCCAATAATCATAGAGATAACTCTGTCCATCCCTAAGGCAAGACCACCGTGGGGTGGAGCACCATAGTCCAAGGCCTTGAGGAAAAAACCAAACTTTGCCTCAGCTTCGCTGTCAGACAGCCCTAAGGCCTTAAAAACCTTCCTTTGGGTTTCCATTCGGTGGATTCTTATGCTACCGCCCCCCAGTTCCTCGCCGTTGATGACAATATCATAGGCCCTTGACTTGAGGGCTAATAGCTCATCGAGGTTATCAGGATCAAAGTCTTCCCTTTCAGGCTGTGTAAACGGGTGATGTTGTGAACCGATGCCGTCTTCCTTCATCTCGAAGAGGGGAAAATGCGTCACCCAGAGCGGCATGTATTGCCCCGATGGTATCAGGCCAAGGCGTTCGGCCAAGTGGAGGCGAAGCTTACCCAATACCTCATTAACCAGGTTTTTGGAAACATCAGCAATCATGAACAGTACGTCGCCCTCACGTGCCTCGAACCTCTCGAGGAGCCTCTGTTGTTCCTTGTGGGCAAAGAATTGAACGATATTGGACTGCAATTTTCCGTCAATGACCTTCATCCAAGTCATCCCTTTTGCCCCGAAGGACGGGACTATTTTCATGGCATACTCATTCTGAAGCACGTTCTTGCTGAGTTCGTTGGCCTTTCCCCTGACACAAAAGCCCTTTACCACCCCGCCCTGAGAGATGATGTTTTGGAAAATAGCGTAGCTTGTATTCCTTACAATATCCGTTACTTCCTTGAATCTCATTCCAAATCGGGTATCAGGCCTGTCCGTGCCATAGAGATCCATGGCCTCATCATAGGTAATGCGGGGGAAGGGGGTTGGCAATGAGATATCCCCGATGGCGAACATCGAGGCAAGTAGTTGTTCCACGATTTCATATATGAATTCTTCGTCAATGAAGGAGGCTTCCAGGTCCAGTTGAGTGAATTCCGGCTGACGGTTAGGCCTAAGGTCTTCATCGCGAAAACACCGGACAATCTGGTAGTACCTGTCCATTCCCCCGATCATAAGTAGTTGCTTGAAAAGCTGGGGTGATTGCGGAAGGGCATAGAATTTTCCCTTGTGGACCCTGCTGGGGACCAGATAATCCCTTGCGCCCTCGGGGGTACTGCGGGTGAGAAATGGTGTTTCTATTTCTACGAAGTTGTAACTGCGGAGAACTTCCCTTGCTGAGTGAACTATCCGATCTCTTTTTAAGAGAATCAGCTGCCTGGAAGGACGGCGAAGGTCCAGGTAGCGGTATTTCATGCGAAGCTCTTCATCTACCCTTTCTGGGCTCGACTGCAATTCTTCGCCGAACACCATGGCCTTTTCTGAGATATGAAAGGGCAGGGGCTTGGACTTGGAAAAAATTTCAAGCTCTGTGGCGTAAACCTCTATGGTTCCGGTGGAAAGATAAGGATTCTCAGTTCCCTTTTCCCGTATCTCTACCTTGCCTTTGACCTGGATCACATCCTCTTCTTTCAGTCGAGCAGCTTCCTGATAGCCTTGTCCTGTGATTTGCGGGTCAAAGACAACCTGGACTATTCCACGTACATCGCGAAGGTGTATAAAAACAAGATTGCCATGATCCCTGATAGCATCAACCCAGCCCATCAACAGTACTGATTGGCCCGCATGCTCAGGTCCAAGCTCACCGCAATATGTCCTGTTTTTCCAGTCCAATTCTATTCTTTCCTATGCCCCACTCACCAGGTTGTTGCCAACGCAAAAGCAGCGTGCGTCGGAACCACGGTTTCAGGGGAAAAATTCAGTGGCCCCCGACTTGCAAAAAAAACTTCTATAACTTATCCCCCATTGCATATCAAGTCAAATAAGGCACACTCCAAATCCACTGTCTAAATTCGGTTGAAGTGGCGTATATCTACTGGATTTTGTGGACGTGGTAATGGGACTGAGGCTGAACCAAAAAGTCGAGACAAAGGGCTTATTCCTCAGGGTGAGCGTCAGATTTCATCGGAGAGGATGACAGCTTCAGCAATCTGCCGTATGGGTTTCCTGACGTCCATGCTGCGCTTTTGAAGCCATCTGTAGGCTTGCTGTCCACTCATGTTCCGGCGAACCATGAGTATTTCTTTTGCCCTTTCTATAAGTTTTCGGGCTTCCAGCTCTTCCTGTATGACTCTGGTTTTGACCATCAGCTCCGTGTTCATGATGGCCACCGCAGCCTGGTTGGCGACGGTCATCACCAAATTCTTTTCTGTTTCAGAAAATATGTGCCTTCGGGAAGTGAAGCAATTAAGAACTCCGATGACCTCGTTGTTTTTAACCATCAAAGGAACGCTTAACATGCTTACAAGTCCCAAATTACGGGCCATATCCTTTTCCTTAAACCGCTTGTCGGCAAGTACATTTTCAAGGACGAGCGGAGTTTTGTGCGTGGCCACAAAACCCACAACTCCCTCGTCCATGTTGAGAGATCTTTCTTTTACA
>QMLZ01000295.1 GCA_003646995.1 Deltaproteobacteria bacterium
GCCTTTTTGAAAAGGTAATTACCATCTCAGAAGGTATAAAGAGAATCCTTTTATTAGAAGGTATCCCCTCGGAGAAAATTGTCTGCATCCATAGTGCAGTGGATGTTGAGAAATACTCAGGTCCTTGCAATAGGTCTTGGTTTTGCCGAGAGTTCTCAATTCCTCCAGACCACAAAACAGTTGGAATGATTGCTCAATTTATTCCCCGCAAAGGACATCAATACCTAGTAGAAGCAATACCAGGAATATTAGAAAAATGCCCTAGGACTAAATTTCTGTTTTTTGGCAAAGGGCCATTGGAAAACAACATCAAAGCCTTGTGCAAAGCGAAAGGGGTAGAATGGTATGTCGTTTTTGCAGGATTTCGCGAAGATCTCCCGCGAATTTTTCCGTGCCTTGACCTGGTTATCCATCCAGCAACCCTGGAAGGACTAGGTGTATCATTGCTGCAGGCCGCAGCCTCAGGGGTTCCAATATTAGGGGCCAAGGCTGGTGGTATACCTGAGGTTGTAAATCATGGTGTTAACGGTCTTCTTTTCGATCCCACTGAAGTGGAAAGCATGAAAAATTGTGTTGTTGATCTGCTTCTTAACTCAGCCAAGAGACGGGTGTACGCAAGGCATGCAAGGGAAATAGTGGCAAGAAAATTTTCACTTCGTACAATGATAAAACAATATATTAGATTATACCAATCTCTTTCGTAGCCTCTGACTGATGCTCGAATGGGATACTTTCTAATATTCACACCAGCAGCGTGTGTAGTGTGCTTTTTGACAGATTCTATGCACTCCTTGCCCGATCCCTGTTGACTCTGAGGGGATCATTAAATATACTCACCCTTCAAGCTTACGAGAGGACAAAGGGTAAAAGTTGCCCAAACATAACCCCTTCATCTATATAGGCCTAAGCCGTTTGCATAGAAATAGGGCCAATGTTATTCAAACCTTGCACACAGTGACTGCACTGGCCAGCATTGGCCTAGACGTACATCTTTACCTACCTCCCTGGAAAAGATACCTGAATGTCTCAAGGCGCCTTGCTGAATTGGGAGTGAAAGAAAACTTCCATTTACATCGTAGCCAGTTCTTGCATTCTCGCTGGCGAAGATATGGGCGAGCGCCTTTTTTTTGGTTATATGGTCATATATTGAAATCACCCAATGTGGTATATACCCGATCAGTTCCTATTAGCATGGGCCTTTCAGCAAGAAACATTTATCATCATCTGGAAATTCATGATTCAGGTGAATTAGTCAAAAAGAATTATCTAAAGAATTTGTGTTACCTGCATAGGACAAGACGTATAGGAACCCTCTTTCCCATAAGCGAAGCAGTTAAAACATTCTTGATTGAAAATGGGGCTGATCCCAGCCGTATTGTGGTCTTACCTTCTGGTGTAAACATAGACGCATTCACGGATGTGCCTCCTCTTGATCCAAAGGCGCTTCAGAAGCCGACCGTTCTTTACGTGGGGAGAATCAGCAAGACCAGAGGATTAGAGATCTTTGAGACTATTGCACAAAGGAACGAGGCCAAGATAATTTTGGTAGGGGAAGTGGAAGATCAGCCATTACACCTGAGCAAAATTAGGTTGGTTCCATTTGTACCACACAGCCAGGTCCCATCGTATTACGCAAAGGCCCAGATTGTTTTACTACCTTACCAGCCAAATCTCGAACATGTTCAGTCCATAAGCCCTATGAAACTTTTCGAAGCAATGGCCGCTGGGAGGCCCATCATTGCCAGCAATATTCCCACAATTAGGGAAATACTAGACAATGGTGAGACGGGTTTGTTAGTTGACCCTGAAGACATTGAAGGATGGCTTGAGGCTGTAAAAAAGCTCAAGAATAATCCAGGCATGGCTCTCAAGTTGGCTATGAAATGCAGGAAAAAGGCTTCCGATTACACTTGGCAGGCTAGGGCCAAAAAGATCGCAGAGGGGATCGGGATTAATGGCTGAAGTTAGGCTGATTGAGTTAGGCTGATTGAGTCAGATAAAGGGCGAGGAAGGTAGCCACATTGCTGAAGAGTAACATAGAAGGATCTTTAAGAGAGTACACAAAGGAATTTGGGCTTTATTCATTTGCGTTTTTCTCTTTATTGAGTACCTCCTTGTCAGCCTTGGCATTGGGTGTTGTGGTCATTACTGTAATAACCGAATCCGAATTTTGGAAGGACAACATTAGAACAGCCATTTTCTGGCTTTTTGTCATTTCTGGAGTCTACTTGTTGGTTAGGACAATCTTGGCAATCCATGAATTTCCTCTTTCCACCTCATTGCAGTATCATGATGCATCTTCATGGTTTCAACTCTGGTTATTTCTATTTGTGGGTTGGACGGTAAAGGGTGATCTAAGGAAGGTTCAGCGCATCCTGGCGCTATGCTTGGCAGGACTACTCACAGGAATGACTGTTTATACGATAAAGAGGCCAGAAATCGTATTTAGCGGTGCGAGGACAGGCTTTCACCTTAGGGTTATTGCCTTTAGCCTTTACTGCTCCACCGCCATACTTGGACTCATCCTTCTTGCTCCCAGGATCTTGAGAAAAAAAAATGCATGTGAAATCTCATTAGGCAGAGTAATTATATGGGGAGTACTGTTATTGACTCTCGGAGAGACCTTTATACTGGGTAGATCTAGAGGGGCATGGATTTCAGCACTGGTTGTTATACCAGTAATTACATTTCTGAGGTTTAAAGGTTCTTTGAGAAATAACCCGCTGGAGCTAAGGTATCGAATTTCGTTTTTGGCACTAGCAGTTGTGATTCTCCTTTTTGTTATCTTTGCTGGCTCAAAGTCAATAAAGGAAAGGGTATCAGCCGAGCTTCCCATGATCCGTGCCGCACTTAAAGGCGAATTTGACAAGATCCCCACAAAAGGCTTCGGTGTCAGAGTTCAGGCCTTGCGATATGGCTTATCAAAAATCAAGGAACGACCATTATTGGGTTGGGGGCCCGGGAGCACAAAATATCTAATTTCTGAATCGAACAATCCCCATCTCCTTCATCCCCTGGCCGAGGGTAAGTACGCCTGGATAGATCATCTTCATAATACCTACCTGGAGATCCTCTTTAGATTTGGCCTGGTCGGTGGTGTAATATTTGTCTTACTAATTTATCTTCTTTTGAAACCAATTATTCTGGCTATTCACGAAAACTCTTTGCCCAGGGATATAGGCCTTTTTGTTGTTGGCACATTTGCACTAATTGCTGTTTGGAGTCTTTCCGACTTTAGGCTGCTTCATCATGACTGGCGCAATTATTGGCTACTGATTGCTGGAATTGCATATGGATTGGGATCAATTAGGGAGGGTGGCAAAGATTCCTGTTGAGGGATTGATGAAACCGATTTCGCACATTTCAATTTTAAGCCCAATGGGGAGAGATCCTAGGGCTACTCATGGAGGAATAACCACAGTTATACGAAAGCTAGCCAATGAGATGGCAGATATGGGAATCAGGATTGACTTGCTCCTTTTCTCCAATCCGCCCCAAAAGGTCGTCCCGGCTGGGCTGCACCCGTCAATCCGTCTCATTTCTCTTGGCACTGCACCAAAAATCGTGACCGCTTTTCGGTTGGGTGGGTACCTGAGAAGACATAGCCCAGATGTGCTACTTTGTGCAGGTGGTCGTGCCAATACAGTGGGCGCCTGGGCACGTATCCTTACAAGACACTCAGTACCCATCTGGGGCAGTGTGCACAACACCCTTTCAATGGGTGAAAAGCACATGCGGTTTACACGAAAATTGAGCCGCAGAATTCTGTCTAGTCTTCTATACCGACGCCTTGATGGCTTAATAGCGGTCTCTCAGGGTGTGGCCGCTGATCTGTCAAAATATACTGGGCTGTCAGCTACAAGGATCAAAGTAATTTACAATCCTGTTGTGGATAGCAAAATCAATGGTTCTGAATTGCAGCGCCCACCTCATCCCTGGTTTTTGTCTGATCAGCCTCCTGTAATCTTGTCAGCTGGACGATTGGCAAAACAAAAAGACTTTCCAACATTGATTCGTGCTTTTGAGCTGGTGAGAAAGCAAACGGACTGTCGGCTTCTTATTCTTGGAGAGGGCAAAGAGAGAAAGGCGCTTGAGGCACTGATCAAGGAACTTCATTTGGAAAAAGAGGTCGAACTGCCAGGCTTTGTTCCGAATCCCTTTCCGTTCATGAGACACTCTGCAGTATTTGTTATTTCTTCAAGATGGGAAGGTCTTCCGACCGTGCTCATTGAAGCGATGGCCCTGGGAACCCCTGTGGTCGCCACTGACTGCCCCAGTGGCCCCAAGGAGATACTGGACAA
>QMLZ01000296.1 GCA_003646995.1 Deltaproteobacteria bacterium
TTAGAGCACAGCCAGACGATATTCCGTCCCCCTATTTATCCATTCAAGATTCTCCTAGCCATTGGCATATTTTTGTTTTTCTTGAAAGGATTGTCTGACTTTTTTCGTAATCTTTGCATAGCATTGAGATTACTAGAAGAGGAGGATCCTGATGGAAATTAGTATTGGAATAGGTATAGTAACCGCCATTCTATTCATCTCAATGTTCGTGCTTTTGCTAACAGGATTGCCTGTTGTTTTTGTCCTAGGAGGAGTTGGCACACTATTCAGTATCTTGTTCCTGGGCTTCAATTCTACTCTCGGAATCTTCATGAGCACCTGGTCTCAATTTACAGCTCAGGTCTTGTTAGCTATTCCTCTGTTTTTGTTGATGGCAAGTGTGTTACAGCATTCTGGCATTGCCGATGGCTTCTACAGCATGTTCCATAAATGGATGGGAGGTTTAAATGGCGGGCTTGCCATTGGGACTGTCTTAATCTGTCTTATATTTGCTGCTTTGACAGGGACAAGCGGTGCTGCAACTGTATCTATGGGCCTTATAGCCCTTCCATCAATGATTAAGCGAGGTTACAACAAACATATGGCCATAGGTACAGTAGGTGCCAGTGGAGTTTTAGGTATTATAATTCCACCGAGTATAATTATGATTATCTATAGCTTAGTTGCCCATGTACCTATTGGGAAGATGTTTATGGCAGGAATTCTGCCTGGAATTACGGGTTCCACCATGTTTTGCATATATCTTGGGATAAGATGCTGGCTTAAGCCGGAGGACGGCCCAGCACTCCCACCTGAGCAACGGGCAACATGGAAAGAGAAGCTCATATCACTTAGGGAACTTATTTTGCCTACACTCTTGATTATAGGCGTATTGGGCTCAATTTGGGGAGGGATAGCTACGCCTACAGAAGCTGCAGCAGTAGGAGCCTTCGGTTCCTTCATATGTGCTATCGTGTATCGCAATTTCAATTGGGTGCTTATCAAAAAAACAACACGACAGACCTTGAATTTAACGGCTATGGTTTTTTGGATTATGGCTGGGGCTGCAGCGTTCAGCAATTTATATACACAATTAGGGGCCCGTAGCCTGGTTGAAAGTACCATAACAGCACTGCACGTAAGCCCATGGGTTATACTTATTTTTATGCAACTTTCGCTTTTCGCTTTGGGAACCATAATGGATGATTATGCAATCGTAATGCTTGCTGGGCCTATATATGTTCCTATAATAAAGCAGTTAGGATTTGATCCTATATGGTTTGGAGTTCTTTTCATATTGAATATGAGTCAGGCCTATCTAACCCCTCCCTATGGTTTCAATCTCTTCTACTTGAGGGCTCTCACACCTGCAATTAAAGAGCAGACGGGGATAGAAATATCTATGGCGGATATATACAGAGGAGTCGTACCTTTTGTTTTGATGAAATTGGTCAACCTGTTATTAGTTATGGTATTCCCAGTTTTAGCCATATGGCTTCCCAATTTGATATATGGAAAATAGAATTATCGATATCTATAACAGATAAAAAGCTAGACAGGCCTTCATAGGATTTTCTAGCTATTTTGAAGCAGATGGAACTTCTTGAAGGCCTTTCCTTCCTTATTTAGCGTGTTACCGGATACGGTGTACAAGATTGAGACTGGATCCCAGAACAGGTCCCTTGAATCGCATTTTCAGGGCAGTTTGGAGCATTTCAAGGTTTATGGTCCTTTTTAGCTTCGCCAGCAGGCCTAAAGAGGCAAGGGCGCGACCCGAAGACTTGATGCCCTGTGATTTGAAATCCACAGTGTGTATGCTGGCATTTGTTCGGGGCAGCGAAATGTCCTTAGAACAAATGATTAGCGTCTCCTCGTTCAGATTGGAAAACAGGTGAAATCGCCGGTCTACCCCTTCTTGGCCTATTGCAATGACAACAGTGGGCCTGTGAATGCCTGTATACCCTATCTCTTCCGGAGAGAGAATCACCTCGGTTATGGAAGGCCCTCTGAGGACCGTAATGTTGTATTCATTTTTCTGTGTCACCCGCAGCCCAGCGGATAGACCTGCAAGGCACAAAATATCTCCTGCGGTGATTATCCGTTGCCCCGCATTCCCGAGAACAATGATTTCTTGCCTGTCTTTTTCAGGAGGTTCAAAACTTGGTTCGATACATAATGGGGATGGAGGCGTCTTTTGCCCCTTGGCCATTTCTCGATAATGGATGCCATATTCCCTTCTCTGGTTTTCCTCTACGACTCCTTCAATGGATGGAAATTTAGACAAGGATTCCTGGATTTTTTGGGGAGTTAGTCTGTTTTTCTTTGCATATCGCCCCACGCAAATTCCCCAGATATCAACAACCGAGAAACCCTTGTGACGGATAGCCCGTTCTATCTCCCGGGCTAGATCCTTTTTGTATGAGGAGCATCGGGTAACATAGGTTGCCCCAGCAGAAATGGCCACTTTGCAGATGTCCAGGGGGCGCTCAAGAGTATTCAGAAATCCGGAGGCCACTTGTGCTTCGGGAGGTGTTGTTGCTGAAAATTGCCCCCCTGTCATTCCAAAATTGAAGTTGTTTAATATGATTAGTGTCAAATCGAGATTGCGGCGGCATGCGCTTAGGAAATGGGCACCTCCTATGCCCATGCCACCGTCTCCCATGGTGACGATAACATTTAGCTCAGGACGTGCCAGTTTTAGGCCAGTTGCGTAAGTCAGAGCCCTCCCATGAAGTCCATGGAAGGCATGTGTATTAAAAAAGGTGTCGATGAGGCCAGAGCATCCTATATCGCTCACCATTGCAATCTGATTTCCTTTGAGGCCCATATTCTGGTAGGCCTCGTCCAAGGCACTGACAACCCGCTCGTGAGTGCACCCGGGGCAGAAAATAGGCGGTCTGCCTTTATTGAGCAAGCTAGGCATTGCTGAGTACCTCCTCAATCTGCTGGGGTGTTATCAACTGGCCGTTCATCTGCCCAAAAAAATCGATCTTCTTTTGCGGCAAGACGCGCGTGATTTCGCGTACGTATTGGCCTTTGTTCATTTCCAAGACCACTACTCGCCTTACCTTTTCGGTCTTTTCCTTTATGAGGGCCTCAGGCACCGGCCATAGGGTTTTGAGAATGAGAAGGGAAACAGGGCTGCCCACTTTTTTGTGCGAGAGGTAGATATCCTTTGCCGCCCGGGCTGTTACGCCATAGGTGATGATTAGTGTGTCGGCCCCTTCTTCTAGATAGGCCTCGTGAAAAGAAAATCGCTCCACAGCCGATAGAAGCTTGGACCTCAGCCTCTCCTGGTTGCGGGCGATTTGCTCAGGATCAGTAGTGATATATCCATCTGGGCCGTGTGTGGAGGATGTCTGACGAACAAGGGTTTCGTGGCCGATGGGCAGGAAGTACGGCACAGACTGACCTGGGTCAACCCCAAAGGGAAGAAACGGTTGCCCAAAAGGAGGCGCTATGCGGGTATGGATCTCCGGCCTTTTGATCGCGTCCATATCCAGCCCTTCTTTGGTCATACCCACTTCCTTATTGGATGCCACAAACACAGGGCACCTGAACTGTTCTGCTAGGTTGAAGGCATGCATGGTGAGCACAAAGCAGTCTTTTACATCAGAGGGGGCAAGCACAATAATCGGCTGGCCTCCACTATTGCCCCAACGCATGAATTGGATGTCGCCATCTGCGCCTCGGGTTGCAGAGCCAGTAGAAGGTCCCAGCCTTTGCACAATGACAATCACGATGGGAATTTCACTGCCAATTGCAAAGGAGATGTGTTCGCTGTAAAGACTCAGGCCTGGCCCTGAAGTGGCAGTCATTACCTTAAGGCCTGCCATGGAAGCACCAAGACACATACCGATTGACGCTATTTCATCTTCACCTTGGATGCAGTATCCTCCCAGAGGAGGAAGGAGTCTCACCATTGCATTGAATATCGTGGTTGCGGGTGTAATAGGGTAGCCAGCATAGAAACGGCACCCTGCCTCTATCGCGCCCCAGGCAATCGCTTCATTACCTTCCATAAAACAATAAGGCATTTCATTTTTCCTCCAAAATATATGGATATCTATCATGGTTTGAAGTTGGATGAAGCACTACCCTCCTTTATACAACACCGAAATCAACTTACTATCGGCTGAAGCCAATACCTTGAAACATAGCCGACTGAAGTCGGCTTAGGGAGCTATGGTGAATTCGTCATCGTGGGCATGCTCAGAAACATCTTGCATTGCGATGTATTCCATAATCACCTCATCTGTAACATTACCCGATGAGGCCGCAAAGTATCCGCGTGCCCACAA
>QMLZ01000297.1 GCA_003646995.1 Deltaproteobacteria bacterium
AAGAAATTTTCCTACAATTTTGTAGCTCGATATGATATGGATAATTGCATTTTCTTTACCAGTATCTTCCTAGAATGATCGCCGGAGAGTTTGTGCATGGCAGCAACGGGAAAAACCAAGGGTATATCATCGGTTCGGATGAATAGCAGGTCAGGCCCCAGACCCGATGAAATCGCTTGTCTATATGAGATCACCAAGGCTATTCATTCCACCCTTGACCTTAGGCAGGCCCTCTACAAGGTCCTCGACCTGCTTTCAGAGATGCTGGGAATGAAGAGGGGGTCAATAACCCTATTGGATCCTCAGACGTCAGAGATACATGTGGAGGTTGCCCACGGGCTGTCCCACTCAGCCCGCACAAGAGGGCGCTATAAGCTAGGGGAAGGTGTTACGGGTAAGGTGACTGAATCAGGCAGGCCCATGGTTGTGCCCAAGATTGATGAAGAACCGCTTTTCCTAGATAGAACTGGTGCGAGAAAGAGAATAGACAAGTCAAAGATCTCTTTCATCTGTGTGCCTATAAAAGAGGGCAACAGGGTAATTGGAACGCTGAGCGCAGACCGTGTGTTTGAAGGCGAGGAACCCTTGGAGGAAGATGTGAGGCTTCTTACCATCATAAGCAGCCTCGTAGCGCAAAAAGTGGGGCTACTCGAGAAGATAAACAGGGAAAAGAACAAGCTCCGGGAAGAGAATTTAAGGCTCAGGAGAGAACTCAATAGACGATACAGTTTTAGCAATATCGTAGGGAATAGCCGTAAGATGCAGGAGGTTTTTCACCTCATAACACAGGTGGCCAAGAGCAATGCCAACGTCCTGCTGCTGGGGGAAAGCGGGACAGGTAAAGAGTTGGTAGCTAACGCAATCCATTACAACAGCCTGAGAGCCGGCAAGCCATTGATAAAGGTCAACTGTGCAGCCCTTCCTGCCAATCTTGTGGAGGCTGAGCTTTTTGGATATGAGAAAGGCGCCTTTACTGGGGCTACCCGATCGAAAGAGGGCAAGTTCGAGCTTGCAAAGGGGGGCACGGTATTCCTTGATGAAATAGGCTCCCTAGCCCTTGATGCCCAAGGGAAACTACTCCGGGTGCTTCAGGAAAAAGAAGTGGAAAGACTGGGGGGAACAAGAACAAGGAAGGTTAATATCAGATTGATTGCGGCATCAAACAAGGATCTGGCTAAGGAGGTGGAAAAAGGCAGTTTTAGGGAAGACCTGTTTTATCGCCTCAATGTGTATCCCATATATCTTCCCCCCCTAAGAGAAAGGGAGGCTGATATTTTGTTACTGGCCGATTATTTTTTGGAAAAATATGCCAAGGAGTATGGAAAGGATATAAGGAGGATTTCCACTCCTGCAATCGATGCCCTTATGCAATACCATTGGCCGGGCAATGTGAGAGAACTTGAGAATTGTATGGAAAGGGCAGTGCTTCTTTGTGAAGAGCAGGTGATCCATACCTATCATCTGCCTCCCACCCTTCAGACAGCCAGAGATACTGATACAGTTCAATCACGATCTCTCAAGGAGGCAGTGGAGCGTTTTGAGATGGATTTGATAATAGACGCCCTTAAGAACACCAGGGGAAATATGAGACAAGCTGCTAAGACGTTGCAGACCACGGAGCGGATATTCGGTTATAAGGTGAAGAAGTATAACATTAATCCGAAGCAATACAGATAATAAGGAGGACAGATAGCACATGAAGAAGATTGAGGCCATCATTAAACCATTCAAGCTGGAAGATGTGAAAGAAGCGGTACTGAAACTGGGTGTTAGTGGGATGAGCGTAGCGGAAATTAAAGGGTTTGGGAGGCAAAAAGGGCACAAAGAAATCTATAGGGGGGCAGAATATGTAGTGGATTTCCTTCCCAAGGTGAAGATAGAGGTTATCGTACCTGCAGAACTAGCGGGCAGGGTCGTTGAGGCCATAAAAGAGAATGCCTATACGGGACAAATTGGAGATGGGAAGATCTTTGTCCTACCGGTGGAAAAGGCCATTAGAATCAGAACAGGTGAGGAAGACAGAGACGCAATATAAGGTCCCGGCCTCACCCGAAGAATGCCTAGAAAGCTTCATCGAGCGCCGGAATGATCTTGTCAAAGAAAGCCTTACGCGCTCGGGCAGCGCCCTCAGCCAAAGATACTCAGCCATTGTGGACCGTTTTCTAGGTGAACTTTTCCATATGTATGGGTTGAGGGAGCAGCTCACAAACCGGGGCACAGGAGGACGATTTGCATTCGTTGCGATGGGCAGCTATGGCACAAAGGAGCTCTGTCTAGCTTCTGATATCGACCTGATGATATTGCACGAAAGGCAAATGCCCAGGGCGATTGAGCGCGCACTACTCAACATCTTGTACCATCTTTGGGATGCCAAGCTGGAGGTAGGATATACCATTGTAACTCCGAAAGAGGCGGAGAGGCTGATCAGAGATGATTTCGGTACCCTTACGTCCATATTGAACTCAAGGATATTGCTTGGTTCAAGGATTTTTTACAGATCTTTTAAAGAGAAGATTTTAGCCTCTCTCAGAAACGAACCAGGGGCAATGCTTGGCAAAATACTTGTAGAGAAGAAGAAGCGCGAAGAAAAATATGGCCGGGAAGAATACTTCATAGAGCCAGACCTGAAGGAAAGTCCTGGCGGACTAAGAGACTTTGACTACATGCGCTGGATATCCAAGGTCTGTTTTGGATGCGAAAGGTTTTCCGAGATACGAAACCTAGGAGCTTTTTCTCACCTTGAGATAGGCAAACTGACTTATTCAAAAGGGTTTTTGCTAAAGGTTAGAAACTTGCTTCATGCCGGCAGTTCCACAAAGGAAGACAGGCTCCTAGTGGATCACCAACAACGTCTGTCCAAGCAGTTAAAATATCCAGAGGGGCATCATATACCCGGTCCGAGCCGGTTCATGAAGGACGTTTATCTGCACATGAATAGGATCAGATATGTGACGGAGGAATTTCTAACCAAGACCAAGGACCTGACATCTCCTTCCACACCAGACCCACTGCCGTCACCTTTCCCTGAGGAGTTTGACATTGTTAAGGGCAACGTGGTGATCAAGGGGGGCGTCCCTTTTCACGATGACCTCATGTTAATCCTTAAGGCCTTTAAAACAGCTAATGAACATGGTCTATTCCTAGGGTCGGGCTTCATATGGGAAGCCCGGAGGAAGATAATAAAACAGAGGCATCGTCTGGTAAGCCTGCCGGGAGCAAAAGATATGTTTCTGGATTTGATTTTTGATCCAAGGAACCCGAGAATCTTGCGACTGGCCCTTGAGATCGGCCTGATAAATGCTTTTATTCCGGAGTTTCGGGGTATCAGGAACCTAGCCCAGTTTGGATACTACCATGTGGAAACTGTTGATCTTCACTCTTTAAGGGCCGTGGAAATTTTGCACAAGATCAGAATGGGCGAATATGACCAAGAATCCCCCTTGCTAAGGGAAGTGTGGGAAGAACTTAGGCGACCGGAGTGGTTGTTTGTTGCCGCCCTCCTGCACGATATAGGCAAGGCATATGGCAAGGATCACTGCACGAAAGGGGCCAAGAAGGTGCCTAGGATCTTGCGAAGACTGGGCTTACCTGAAGAGGCTGTTAAAACCATCACTTTTCTGGTTAGGCACCACATCCTGTTAGCCAGGATCTCTCAGCGAAGGGATCTAGGGGATGAGAAAACAGTGGTCTCTGTGGCACAGATGATCCGAGATCCTGATCTGTTAAGGATGTTATTCTTATTGACAGTTGCAGACAGCAAGGCCACCGGTCCCATGGCCAGAAGTGAATGGAAGATCCTTTTGTTAAATGAGCTTTTCTTGAAGGTGAACAAGATACTGGAAGCCGGAAAACTTGCTGCTGCAGATGTTAGGAAGGTAATTACCCAGAAGAGGCAAGAGTTGTTTGACAAACTGAAAGAGGAATTTGATGTAGAAGAAGTAGGGAATTTATTCGAACAGGTATCCACGAGATATCTATTGGAAGTGCCAATAGATGATATGGTCTCTCATTTTCGCATGGCATTGACCATGGGTGATAAGCCATATGCGTGGACCCTAAAAAAGATCAACGGGGCTCCGGTGACTCGCGTTGTGAAATGCATTCATGACAGTCCTGGCCTTTTTAGTAAAATGGTGGGTGTTTTTACCCTTAACAACCTGAGGGTCCTATCCGCCAATATTTTTACTCTCAAGAATGGTCTGGCCTTTGATATTTATGAGGTAACCAACCCAGTGGATCCCCTCATGGAAAGACAACGGTGGGAAAGGGTGAAGCAG
>QMLZ01000298.1 GCA_003646995.1 Deltaproteobacteria bacterium
GGCCTTCTATGATGAGAAGTGTCTTTGGAGATGCAAAAAGGTTTAAACAAACGTACTTCAGCAGGTTCCCCGAAGTTTATTTTACCGGCGACGGTGCCAAGAAGGATAGGGACGGCCACTATTGGTTGATGGGCAGGGTTGATGACGTCATTAACGTCTCAGGTCACCGGCTCGGGACAGCAGAGATAGAAAGTGCACTTGTTGGCCATAAGGACGTGGCAGAGGCGGCTGTAGTAGGCTATCCGCATGAAATAAAGGGCGAAGGTATTTATGCCTTTGTGGTACTGAATGAAGGGGTGAAGGCGTCTGACGAACTGAGGAAGGCACTGATTGTGCACGTAAGAAAAGAAATCGGACCAATAGCTACTCCGGACAAGATACAATTCACTGATTCGCTTCCAAAGACAAGAAGCGGAAAGATAATGAGAAGAATTCTGCGGAAGCTTGCCTCAGGAGATGTTGAAGATCTTGGGGATCTCAGCACCTTGGCTGACAAGAGTGTCGTGGACAAGCTGATAACCCAAAGACCTTGAGGAGGGGACGAGAAGTCTCACGGCCTATCGTCCCCTGCTGAACATAACCCCAGGGAACAAACGACTTGGGTACTTACTCAGTAAAGGCGGCGAAATAGACCTTGTTGTCTTTTTTCATGCCTCGGGCCAATTCCATGTGCCGAAGGGCCGCGAAATTTATCTCAAATTCTTGCTCTGGGATATTCAATTCTCGGCATATTTGCTCCTTGGTTAAAGGGCCCTTCTCTTTCATAAGAGTAATTATTCTTTCTTGCAGAGGGGTCAGGGTAAGGTTCTTCGCTACCTCCTTTTTGGCGGTATATACGGCCCATGGATCACACACCTTTGGTGCCGCCTTAATATCAAGATAACAGTCCTCACACAGAGTCTGTCCTGCATACTCATAACTCTCATCCGGTTCAATGCTGGCACCACATTTTTCACATTGCATTGCGCCTTACCTCCTTGATTGTTTAAGATCAGCGCCATGCAAATCTATATTTAATCACTCTTACTCTTATTTCAATAGGAGCTGACTTAGGATCGTTCAGCTTATTGTATTGTTATTTCCACCCTGCGATTCTTTGCTCTTCCTTCCTCAGTTGAGTTGTCAGCCACTGGGTCAGCCTTACCTTTTCCCTCGATTTTTATCCTTTGTTTGTTTACGCCACCTACGTATATTAAGTAATCAGCTACGCTCTGTGCCCTTTGTAGGGAAAGGCGAAGGTTGTACTGGTCCGAACCCACGTTATCAGTGTATCCTACGATCAGTATTTTTTTGCCGGATTTTTGGTTGAGTATTTGGGCCACCAAGTCAAGGGCCTTTTTGGCTTCTGGCTTCAGGAAAAACTCATTGAAGCCAAAGAGGACCTTCTCTGGGATCGTCAACTTTGTCCCTTGGTCTGTGCTTTCCATAGTTATGCCGAGCTTTTCAGGACTGGGTCTTTCTTCTGCTTTGCGATACTTGCCTACCCTTATGCCGGTTATGAGTGCGCCATATTTGTTGGTATCCCCCACAAACATGAGCTCAAATCCACTGACGTGCTCTTTTGGCGATAGTCTAAATGGGGCCACCGTCAATCTCTTACCATTAACATATATCCTAAGCTGTTTTCGCCTCACCTGGAATGCGACGTGAATGCTTTTCCTGTGGCAATTTCCCAATTCTTCTATTTTACCAACCCCCTCGAGCTTAAAGCCACACTTGTTATAATAGCCGCTTATCTCAAGATCACAGGGAGCCTTGGCTTGGTCCCAGGCCTGGCCCTTGCTTTCAAGAAGGCGAAAAATAAACTTTGGCCCTATAGCCCCTCGCATATCCTGGTAAGGCAGATAATCAAATTCTATTGAAAACTCGTCTCTGCCAAGGTCTATCCTTTTGTAAAGTCTGTAATCGTCATCACTTGCTGGGGCTATCCATATTTTGTTTTCGTATTTAACGCATTCTCCTGCGCCGTTTACTTTGTCAAATCCTTGGGGAAGATCGCCCACCGGGCACTGGGAAAAGTCTTTCTCGAAAAGGATGTTATCCGGCGGAACAAAGGGCTTGCTCGAACCAGTCACCAACCCCTGACCAAGCACTACAGACGGAATAAAAAGAACCAGAATGCACAGCAACACCTTTTTCATCGCCTACCCTCCTGCAGTCTCCTGAAATTGAATCGGGCAAAGCCTGAGACAAGCTTCACCCGATTTATGAATTAGAATTGTATCACTTATTTATCCAACTATTCCGAATTCATGTCAAGATTAGGGCTCCTAGGATATAGTGTCTTTTCTGCTATAGACGTGCTGTAAAGGTTTGCCTTTTCCATTAGAACGAAATAACGGAGGAAACTAGATTCAAAGGAACATATTTCTTGTCCTATCGTATTGGTCTGCTAAGAATTCGATAAAATCTGTTACTGGATAAGTCCCTGGAGCTTATCAACAAAGTCACGGCCGTTCTTTAAGTAGAGCAAAATGGTTTTGTCTTCGCCTCCTTCCGAGCGGAAACGTACCTGAACTTTGGTATAATTAAACCATTCGCCAATTTCCGTGACGTCGCTAATACTCTCAATAGGTATTTCATGGGAAAGATCCATGCAAAGCAAGGCGATAGGCCATTTCGCAAACCAATGGGGCTTTATCACCAATAGATTTCTGGATAGGGTGACTCTCAGGCAGCCATAAGTGCTTGCCAACCGGGTCCAGGAATTTTTCAATGATTGACCGGCTGCGTGATGCTCGCCGAAAAGAACGTTTTCTCTATCCAAATGCTGTGTCATTATTATTTGTAAACTCGTGCTTTATCGCCCTAAATTTTAGTCAAGCCACTTGCCGAAATAAGAGCGGTGGGCCTTACAGCGGCACTGCTTATTCCAAGGTTCAGGGCATTGTTTAATTATTTCAATTTTCGCACGGCCTTCTGATTCTGAGATTGGTCCCGCTAAAGAGATAGTGTCCTCGCCCGAGAATCGGTCACGATAGATCTCCACAGTATAAACTCTGCAGTCCGGGCATAGATAGTATGATTCAGTATACTCGTCCCCTATTATGCTGGCTGAAATATGCGGTACGGACCCATCTACTCTCTCACCGCCCAATTCTTTTCCGCATTGCAAACACCGTATCAATGTTCTTCCCCTTTTTATTAGGTCTCACACGTTCTTATCGTCTCTGTTGCTTCTGAACATGAATGAGCATATTCTTATTCCACAAATCTGGGAGGTAAGCCCCAATGATTGCGTGCTTTTTGTCACGATAGCAAACCTGTTTGGTTTGTTTATGGGCAACGTATAAAATTTTTGGCACATTTTGAGGGACCTTTCAATAATGTCCACATCTGGTAATTTTTTTGGTTTTATTATTGTTAATTGATTTTGGGACGCTTAAAATACAGCCACCAAAGCCAACATGCACAGAGCTCCCATCCATCTTCTCCCATTTGCGTCATTACTTCCATTTCATTCCATAAGAAAGCAAATCTACGTTTATATTCCCATATATTCATCTGTTCCCTCCTCCTTCGGCTTGGTTCAAATAAGAGCGAGCAGCGTGAGGATTCAACAAGGCCTTGAGTTTGTCCAAACTAGGAACATGGCATAACAAGCCTTGGCTAAAAGGAAAAGATTGGATTTTCCTGCTTATGCTCTTACTTTCGGGGTGGATTTTGTCTCTGCCAGATATAATATAATGAGGGCTCCTCTCCTTGATCCACTCTTCATACCCGAGTTCTTTTATTTTAAGTAGATTTCTATAAGGTGTGTCTCCACAGCGTGGCTTCAAGAAGTCAAATTTCTCACAACTGCCCATTTCTTCGCATTGCCAGCAGCCTTCCAGGCCCTTACTCTCGGCGCAGAGCATTATTTTGCACGGCTTGCCAGCGCAACCACCGACTTTTCTGCAGGGCTCTGCACAATAGTTTTTAGCAATAAAGTTTGCTACCTCAAGGAACTCCCTATAATGTTGCAGTTCGCTACCAAAAGGACTTTTTATAGATGCATATTTTTCAAAGTTCACTTCCTTCAATCTATCAAGTAGTTCTTTGGCTAGGTAGCTAAAATTATTGCGGAACCATATACAATCCGGGCAATATAGCCCGCAGCAGGATGTGAAGTCTTTATCTGTCATGGTAATCCTTTCCATTACTCAGTTAGCTAGAAAACCAAGGGCCCACAGGATACCTATTTGTGTTCAAGTGCACACACGGTTCTCACTAAACATCTCAGAACCGATCGAGTAAGTCAAACCTAGCTTAACCATTGCCATCTATTTTA
>QMLZ01000299.1 GCA_003646995.1 Deltaproteobacteria bacterium
ATCTGCGCAGGCGATGCCGTTCCATCAGAATAGTGGGAATGAACATGTAAATTTCCAATGTATTCGTGAAGACGGGCATTATGGTCTGCATTGTTATTCACGGGTCCTCTCCTAATAACTCTAGATCACTCCTAACTCCCCCTCACCTTCCCTCCAGTATCTCCAACTTCAGTCTACCCATCAGGCGAATAATTTGCATCTGTTTGTCCAGTCCCCCATGAACCAGCTTTATGTGCGTAGCATCCACGGGCATCTGGTCTAATGTCGCATCCATAGTGATCCATTTCCCCGCTAGGAACGCCTCGTTCCATGAATGGTAAAAGAATTTACCTTTGGCATAAACCAAACCCGCGCAAACCCTTGCAGGGATTCCAGAGGCCCTCAGGAGTGCTGCAAGCAAAGCAGAGTGCTCATTACAGTCTCCTTCCAGATTTTTCAATGTTTGGACTGCACTCGGGATTCCTATCACTGGCCTCTTTTCCACGTTCAGATATACCCAGTGCATGAGCCTTCGCGCCCGGGCCACAGGCCTCTTTGCCCCTCTTACGATCTCTCGGGCCTTTTCTTTGATCAGTTCATTGCCACTCTCTATGTTCAACTCCGGTTTAAGGAATTTCCTTACCTCTTCTCTCACATTGGGACTCAGTCCAATTTCCCGGCCCCTAGGTCGTGGAATAGTTTCGGTCCGTATTGTGAGGATATCCTGGTCTAATGCCTGCCTGGCATCACTTGGCTCTAGGGACATTTCCCTAGGGCTTATCCCCTTAATCCTCAACTTTAAGACTCGCAGCCTCCTTGGTCTTGCTATTGCCTTATCAGGCACTACCGCTACAATATCATAAAGCTCCTCCTCGTTTCCCTCCCCAATTCCCATAGGAGCGTGCTTTGCATTGGAGCGTACCAACGTCAGGCCCATCAAGCCTGATTGCTTCAGAAGCTTGCCATCCTCAGTCATCCAAAAGTATACCGTGTGGCCCATCATTTCCCCTTCATACTTGACAGCTCCGTATTTGTGCCCGAGAATAAACAGGTCTTCCTTGGAAACCGCCTTAATAGGAATTTCCATTTGAGCCAGGCTGGATGGCTCAAAAACCGAAATCTTGGTACTTTCTCCCAGCTGAAGCTTCTTGGCCCTTAGTATGAATGGAATAGCGGCGGATGATACGGGCTGACTTTTTAGCCTGATCTTCCTCACGTTTTTGTTTTTCCCTTCCCCCCTTTCCAGCAAGAGCCAGCCACCCTCCACCTTGCCTGACACCTTGAAGCTAACCAGCCCAGAATCAATCTGAAACTGGAATCTTTTTATAATGAATTGATCATCCACCACGGCACTGGAAGTTGTATGGATGGTTCGCGCAATGCCCATTAGGCGCAGTCGAAGCACGAGTTCTTCCCTTATAATATATCCCGTGTCAATCCGACTAATAGCGGAGACAGAGTAGCCCACCTTGTCTGAGCCAAGAAGCACTTCCATCCACTCCTGCTGGTTCGTTTGAATGGCAGGAATATCCATAGGAAAAACTGGACAGCTTGTATCTGAAAGTCCACGGCCAGAGACCAGTAACCCGATCATGACGATCCAAAAGGCAACGAGTATGGCACCAGCAACATGAAAAACTTTTCGTTTCATGATCCTAAATGTCCTCGCCTTTGCTCCACCTCATTTCAATCTTGGTTTACAGCTTGGAGACAGAGATATAACATGAACCGCGTCACAGTCCGCACCGTAACTCCTGCAAATGATATACCATCACTTGGAGTGATTAATCCAGCATGGGGTAATGGAAGTCACAAAGCCAGAAGGCATTTTTTCACCAAGTGGCGGGAATTATCCAGGAGGATCTCAAGAGAAGTTTCTCCCAGGCCTGAGCCTACTGCTATCTTCTCTGCCAACTCCCTCGGCAGAATGTCCCCAGGACTATGGGTATCTGAATTAAGGACAAGGGGCGCTCCAACCTTTGACGCCAAAGCTGCAACGTGTCCGTTGGTAAAGCTATGGCCGTGGCGGCCTGATATCTCCAAATAAACTCCGTTCGTCTTGGCTAGTTTCACCTCTTCTTGGGTAATCAGACCGGGATGAGCCAAGATATCCACCTTAGCCTCTATTGCCGCAATGTTTGTTCCCGGAGGAACGGGCTCCACAATTGTCTCACCGTGAACAACAACAATGGCAGCCCCAAGCTCCCTGGCCTTTTTCGCCAGTGAGGAAATAAGAGGCGGGGGCACATGGGTCAATTCCGCACCTGGAATAACTGTGACAGGCTGCACACCGTTGAGGGCTTCGGCAGCCTTGACTATCCGGGGTACTATAAAGTCAATATTGGAGGGTCCTACGTGGTCGGTGATAGCTATGGCTTCATAGCCAGCTGCCTCAAACCTTCGGACAAGCTCAGCAGGAATTAGGGCTCCATCGCTGAGAAGAGAGTGAGTGTGTAAATCTATCATAAGCCCAACATTAAATTAGCGCCCTTCTTACATTTTGTACTTGCCAAAATCCTCCGGGTTCAAGCCTTCCAAGATTTCCTGCCACTTCTTACCCTGCTCAGACTTATCCTCTGGTTCGGCCTTTAAATCTATTTGAGTGGATTTTTTGAGAACCTCCTCAGCAACAAAGATTGGCGCATTAACCCTTAAGGAAAGAGCCAGGGCGTCACTTGGTCTCGCATCGATGGACATTTCCTTCCCCTGGTGTGTGAAATGGATCAGGGCGTAATAGGTATTGTTTCTTAGGTCACACACTTCGATCTTGCGGATTTTTACGTCAACCATCTCCATCAGGTTTTTGAACAGATCATGGGTCATGGGCCTGGAGAATTTAATCCCTTCAAGCTCACTGGCAATAGCAGTGGCCTCGAGTAACCCTATCCAAATAGGAAGGGTCTGGTCCCCGTCCACCTCTTTGAGTATGACGATCGGGCTATTGGTCAGCGGGTCCACCGTCAAGCCAGAAACGACCATTGGTCTATACATGGTTTCCTCCAGAGGTTTTATTGGAAGTTTGTTTTAATTCCATTCTTAACTATACAAAATTGTTTGTCAACACCAACAACCCGTGGGCTCTATGGAAAAATACACCAAATAACCTTTTCTTAGTGACCAAAGTGGCTTATGGCCCCCCGGGGCAGGAGTGGGTGGAATTCATATCTTCCATGACTTCACTTACTGACAAACCTCTGCTGTATATCCGTAGTTCATCAATGAGCCCGTTATATTTGTAACTTTCACCACTATCCCAGCCACTTATGTAAAAATTAGATGAAACCGCCCTGTTGCACTGGGAACCAGCAAGCAGCGTGGAAGGCTGGAGGATCCCGTCTATGAAAAGTAGGTTCTTCGAGGGTTGGTTATTCGTAAAAACCGCGGCCACATGGTGCCATCCCCCACTCAATGCATCTGCTCCGCTCACACCCAACAAGTCGGAGCATGCCGTATTAAATCCGAAACTCCCTCCAAAAAAATACAGGTCATAGCGGCTGCCCCACCCTATGGGCATCTCCCCGGTTCCCCCCGCCCACTTCATCCAGAAGGTAACCGTGGTCCTGTCACCAATAGCAGTAGATACAGGCAGCCCCGCAATCTCAATGTAGCTGTCATCATTGGTGAATTCGCCTGAATAGCACAAGTGACTATCCGTGTGGTTTACTGCGGCGCTTCCCCTGGGAATGCCGTCGTATGAGCCTGCAGAATCTGCCACTGAGGGCGAGTCAATCGTCCAGGTACTGTCGTCCATACGGTACTCTGCGATTGCTGCGGTATAACAGGGACCTGAGCAAGAATGGGTCAGGGTGTAAAGCTTGCCGACCTCGGACATGCTGAGCGCTCGGTTGAATACCATTAGCTCATCGATCCACCCGTGAAAGCATTGATCCTGGGCAAAATTCCCACCCAAGCTATCCTGCTCTTGACCCACTACAACACCTCCAGGGTCCAAACTGACGGTGGAGGTATTCCTACTTCCGTTTGAATCACTGCGTGGACTTCCGTCAAGGTATACCGCTTCAGCCCCATCAGATACCCTTCTGGTCCACACCAAGTGATGCCACAACCCATCGTTTACACTTGCACCTATAGGGAATGTTCCGGTTTGGATGTTGTTTACCCAGGTATTGAATACAGTGCAGTCGGCATTCAAGTATATTAGGAGGTTATTGAATGCCCCGGCCCTAGCACCCGAAAAGAGGGTGTTTATGCCAGATGAGGGCATCTCTATCCTAAACCAAAGAGCAAGAGAAAAGTCCCCAAGATTCTGGAATGCCTGGTGCCC
>QMLZ01000300.1 GCA_003646995.1 Deltaproteobacteria bacterium
ATTTTCATGCCTGATAGGGCCTTTGTTGCGCTGAAAGGGAGTGCATATATTCTAACGAGAATTGCTGTCGCGCTGAGTATCGTATTCGTGCTCATATTTGCCCTTAACCTCTTTATCAAGCCAGGGCACTTGTCCAGGCTTTTTAGCAAAGGCTTTGGGATCAAGGAAGTTGCCCTTTCCGTGTTTGCCGGTATTGTGTCTATTGGTCCCATTTATGCCTGGTACCCGCTATTAAAGGATCTGAAATCCAAAGGAGTAAGGGATTCCTTGCTTGCAGTATTTCTTAACTGCAGGTCGGTCAAACCTGTGCTTTTACCCGTGATGATATCTTATTTCGGATGGCATTATGTGTTAATCTTTACAGTAGCTATGGTCTTGGGATCCTTATTGTGCGGGCTTATAGTTGAAATGTTGTCAGGTCAATGAACCAACAATAACCCGTTGCTTCGGCGAAAGGTGAAGAAGTGAATACGCGCAGATTATTGGAGTGCTGGCGAATTACGGCTAAACGTTTGCTGATATTAGTGCCCTGTGGCTGGATTCTCTGGTATAGCACCTTTGCTCTTGGCGCTGATTATTTATTTCTAAAAGAAGTAACCAAGTCAAGCTATCCAAATGACCATGTGGTGCTTGCAAAGGAGCATGAACGTATCAGGTATAACCCAGACGGGTCTCACATTGATGAAGACGAAATTTTTCTGACCATTCTCGACCAGGACGGTAAGGCCGAGATGCAGGTCCAGTCTTTTTATTACGATAAAAACTACTCCACCTTCAAGGTCACTGTGATGGAGGTGATAAAGCCTACCAAGCAAGAGGGCAAAGGAAAGGAAGTTGAGGTCGTCCCTGTTGATTTGGCGGAGAACAGCCGGGAGGAAGCTCCCTCATCCAACACGGAAATGAACATCTATGACCCATCACAGAAGGTGCTCAAGGTGTTCATCCCCAACCTGAACCCTGGGGACACGATTCATTACCGTACGGTCCGCAAGACATTCAAGTCGGTGATTGCCGGACACATGTATGGCCTGGTACCGGTTCAGCAGGATTTTCCTGTCCGGCACTATCACCTGGAACTAGTGGTGCCGCGGAACAAAAAAATAAACCATTTGGTAAAGGATCTTGTGCCAGGTACAGTGAAGTTCCGGGAATTGGGGAATGATAATACGAGGACATTGATATGGGATTTCACCAATGTTCCCAAAATTGTGCCGGAGCCCAATATGGTCCCCTTTATCAGAGTTGCAATGCGGCTTCTATATTCTACCCTTGATTCATGGGCCCAGGTCTCCAGCTGGTATTTTGGTGTTGTGGAACCCAAGCTTGTGCCGACTCGTGCGATAAAGGATAAGGTTCGCGAGCTTGTGGGTACAAAAAAGAACGATCAGGAGAAGATAGAAGCCATTTATTACTTCGTGGCACAGAGGATTCGGTATCTAGGGATAACAGCTGAATCAAATCGCCCGGGTTTTGAGCCTCATGAGGTTGGGCTGACTTTTTCCAGGCGCTATGGGGTTTGTAGGGATAAGGCAGCGTTGTTGGTAAGTATGCTAAGGACAGCAGGTTTTAGGGCCGCGCCTGTTCTAATCAGCATGGGACGTAAGCTAGACAATGAGGTGGTAGTGCCTTACTTTAACCATGCCATAGCAGCAATTCTAAATGACACAGGTGACCCTGTAGTATTCATGGATCCAACGTCTGAGACTAGCAAACAGCTTTTACCCGACTACGACAGGGACTGTTCATGTCTGGTGGCGGATCGAGAGGGAAGCCCGCTGGGTTTAACTCCTGTGCAGTTGCCGAACAAAAACTTATTTCTGGTACAGATTGACGATGAGCTGGAAGCAAACGGAAACCTGTCAGGTAAGCTAAAGGCAACAAGCAAAGGTTTTGCTGATACGGTGCTCAGGTCAATTATGCTCGGCAAGAGTTACGAAGAACAAGAGCGCTTCCTTGCCAGATTTATTAAGAACAGGATAAAGGGAATCAAGGTGTACAATATTTCGTGGACTGATCCCTTAAACCGAGACATACCATTTACCTTTTCTTGTTCCTTTGAAGTGGAGGGTGCCCTAATTCCTTGGTCAAAAGGTGACCCTGTTAGATCCCATGGGCCCTTGAAGCAACAAGCCTATTGGCCCTTGTGCTCAACTCCTTATATGGGGATTTTGGATCAATGGGTACTTGGCAAGGCCAACCTGAGCCATAGAAATTATCCATTGAAATTCGGTTATGTGTTCGCGAGCAAATGGGTAGAAAAAACAAAGTTTGATCTGCCTGTGTTGCAGATAAGCCTGCCCGTGATCCCCAACAAGGAAAACGGGGTGTTTTCTTCATGGACTTCTTTCGAAACAGGACAGAGGGGCCTCAAGATCACCAGATATTTTGCCTTAAAAAAACTGGAAGTTTCTCCACAAGAATATTCACTGGTGACAAGACTTCAACATGACCTTAATTACTCGGCATGCCTACCTGTGGTTTTATCCATAGGCAAATGAGGGCTCGTAAGAGCTTAAGAGGTAGAAAATGATCACTAGGAAGACCTTTTTTCTCGGTTGGCTGGCCTTGGCGTTGTTTTCCGTGCTGGGAATGGCGCGGGCTGATGACTTGGGATCTTTTCTTGCCCATGCTGATGCGGTCAACAACTTTGTATACAAGACTTACAATATCTCTCCTGGTAAAGGGTACAGTCTTAAGGTCGATCTGCAGACTGAGATCAGGACATATAAGGGCAAAAAAGATCGTAGTGATTTCAAGATTCCTTACAACAGTGCCTTTCAGAAAGTCCATGTAAGATACGCAAGAACGGTCTTACCTTCGGGAAAAGTCCTTTCCGTTCGTCAGAACGAAATCCAAGACATTCTTGATCCAGCCACAGCCGATAGTTCTATTTATTCAAAAGCAAGGCTGAGGATCATCAATTTTCCCGGGGTGGTGGTGGGCTCGAGAATTGAGGTGAGCTTCACCATAATAAGTGACCTGCCATTCTGGGCTGACGAGTCGTTTCGCCTCAGTGACCCTACACTGGAGAAGCGAGTAATTGTTGACATTCCAGTGCGCTCAAAGAGCCGCTTGCCGTTGTTATGCAGTAAACTCGATGATCCATTGGTCCATTTCAGTAAGTTGGAAAAAGCAGGCTCTGTGATTTATGAATGGACTGGAAAAGATCTACCCAAGCAAGTTTCTGAGCCTCAAGCACCCGAGCTTCAGAATGAACCATTCTGCTTGCTGTTGTCTCGCTTCGCCTCCTGGCAAGAGGTATCTGAATTTTTCATGGATCGTCTGCGGGTCAACAAGATTAAAGAAAGTTTTTCCCTTCCTAATTGGGCCGCAAAAGCTGAACCGGATAAGATTTACGAGGGTCTGCTGGATCACCTTTCTGTTTATCCCATTGACCTGTTCGACACTAATATTATCCCTCAAACACCCGCAGAAACCTTGGAAAAGGGCTACGGCAGCCCTTTGGATTTGGCGATTCTGTTTTATTCCATATTGAAGCGCCAAGGCATTAGTTCTTCTTTGGTTTTGGTAAATACCCAAGGCGTGTTTGTTGAACAGTTGGCGAGCTGTTTTCATCCTGGTCTTTTTAATCAGGTTTTGGTTCGGTGTGGAGACAAGTTTTACGCCTTCGTTGACAAAGATTTGCCGCCAGGAGTGAATGAAGCAGGAGGGAACCTTGGCTTGGATATTGGAGAAGGAAGGCTTGTGAAGATTTCCTCTTCCACACACAATCAAAATGCTATGGATTTAGCCTTGACTCTCACGCCTCAGCACCAGGCCTTTGGGCAATGCAGTTTTGCCTTCTATGGGCTGTCAACAAAGGATATCAGGAAGCAGATGCGATATGTAAGCGGGAAGGAGCTTGATATTAAGATTTGCGAGATTCTCCATCACATTGATCCAACAGCAGACCTCAGGGGGAGACTTGAAAGCAAAGGACTGTACGAGTTGTCCCAGGTCGTTAAGCTTTCCCTTGGTTTTTCCCTTGATACACCTCTCGCCTATACGGCAGGAAGATACTTTTTCCCGTTGCCCGATTGTGAGTTACTGAGTCGGCTCGGAACCTATTTGCCAGAGAGGCATTATGGAATATCGTTTTCACAGGCCCAGGTCGAGGTTCTTTCAGTGACCTTGGACTTACCAACAAATCTTGGGCCAGTACGGACACCAAAAGCTAGTAAGGGGCGCATAGGTCCATTGTCATGGGAGATAAGCAGCAGGCTGCACAATGGGAAGCTTAGTTTTTACCGTCGAA
>QMLZ01000301.1 GCA_003646995.1 Deltaproteobacteria bacterium
ATTACATCTGCAACAACTACCTTCGCTCCTTCTTTTGCGAATGCTAATGCTGTGCTTTTACCGATGCCTGAGCCACCACCAGTAACGAGTGCTATCTTATTTTGCAATTGCCCTTTCATCTCTTATAACCTCTTATAGGGTCACTTGACGCCTTCCGAATTCTATGGCTAGCTCTGCATAGATGAGAATTTTCTATCTGCCTTTACAATTACATTCATATGGCATATTTGTGTTTTAAATGCTCATTTGAGCCGAATCCAATGTCTCACCAACTTAGCCAGCCCCCATCTACTGGCAAAACTACTCCATGCAAAAAATCAGAGGCAGAAGAAGCCAGAAAGACTGCTGCTCCTGCAATGTCTTCAGGCTCACCCCACCGGCCTATTGGGGTGCGGTCAAGAATCATCTTGAATCGCGCAGAGTCTTTTCTTAAGGCATCTGTGAGTTCTGTCACAAAATAGCCGGGAGCAATAGTATTGACATTTATGCCTTTAGCGGCCCATTCATTTGCCAAGGCCTTTGTCAAACCAGCAATGCCATGTTTGGCGGCGGTGTAGGCAACAATATTTATACCTCCCTGAAACGCTAATATCGACGCAACGTTTATGATTTTACCTTTTCCCTTCTTCTCCATAATTTTGCCAGCTGCCTGAGAAAGCAAAAAGGAAGCTGTCAAATCAATCTCCAAAGTCACGTCCCAGTCTTCTTCTCGGTATTCTAATGCAGGAGATCTACGAATAATCCCTGCATTGTTAACTAAGATATCTGGATCACCTAAGGTATTGATTACTGCTGGAATAACCTTTTTGGTTTCGCTCCTCTGCGTGAGGTCCGCCGCACAGTGCATATACCTTCTTCCAAGATCTAAGATCGCGTGCTCAACGGAATCATCAGGCTTGCGACTTACTACAGCAATGTCTGCTCCTGCCTCTGCCAGCGCAATAGCAATGGCTTTACCAAGTCCTTTGGTGCCGCCTGTTACAATAGCAATCTGTCCATCGATCCGAAATTTGTCCAGTATCATAACTAACAACCTCACTATTGGTGGTTGCTTTTTAGATCATTGTTATTCGACTCTTTTAACAGGCCGAATTTCTCGATATTTTTATTTGCGTGTACCTGTATTTCTTCTATGGCCCGTTGGCCTTGATCAGAAGAAAAGAGGTGTCTGAAGCGCCTTTGGGTTTTTAGATACTCTGCCACAGGAAGTGGCTTATTGATTTTGCGCACGGAACTAATTTTTCCATTCTCAATCTCGAAAAGTGGAACGAGACCGCTTTGCACGCCGAGTCGGCCTACCTCAAGGGTGCGATCAGGGGGAAATCCCCATACTGTGGGGCAGGGGGTGTCAATCTGAATATAGCGGGGACCATGGTATTGCATGGCCTTTTTTACCTTCTTCTCCAGATCTTTGATATAGGCTGCAGAAGCAGTGGCCACATACGGGGCTCCATGGGCTGCAATTATGGCAGGAAGATCTTTTTTCATTTGAAGCTTACCAAGGGAATGGGTCCCTGCTGGGTCCGTAGTAGTAGAAGAAAACATGGGACTCGCCCCGCTTCGTTGCCCTCCAGTGTTCATATAAGCACCGTTGTCCACGCAAATGTAGAGGACATCATCTCCTCGCTCCAACATTCCCGACAACGCACCAAAGCCAATATCAAAGGTGGCACCATCTCCGCCTATGACCAGGACTCGAATATAGTCGCGTCCCTGGGCCTTTAAGGCTGCGGCTATGCCGGCAGCAATGCTGGGTGCATTTTCAAATACGTGGTGAATCCATGGAACCCGCCAAGGAGAGTAACCGTAAGGGGAACTAAATGTTTCTAGGCATCCTGTAGGAGTTACAACGATTACCTCTTTACCGGTAGCCTTAAGGATATGGCGAACAGAAAGGGCCATGCCGCAGCCATGACACGCGCGATGTCCTGAAACAAACAGTTCTTGAGTATTCGATTCTCCACTGGGCTTCATTGCTTCGTCCCTTCTTCGATTAGGCTGGAGTTCAGACCAACCCAGAGAGGCTCATCTGGCGGAAAACCAGATCTACCTATTTCTCTTGCCTTTTCAACTACCTCTATGATCCGATCTTCATTGACTTCTCTGCCGCCCAATCCTGCTATGAAGTCGACCACAATTGGAGCCTCAGACCTTCCGCAAAGCTTTGCTTTAAGGTCCATCCCCACAGCCCCTTCGCTACCCATTGAAAAATTAGCATCTAGCACTGCTACTACCTTTGCGCCTTTTATATGTTTAAGGATATCCTCAAAGGGGAAAGGTCTGTAGCAGCGGATTTTGATAAGCCCAATGGCCTGGCCCTGCGAGCGCAATCTATCGATTGTTTCCTTTATGGTGCCAACCATTGAGCCCATAGCAACAAGGATTATTTCGGCATCTCTTGTCCGGTAAGGCTCAATAAGACCTCCATGATCCCGACCCGTAAGCGCAGCCAGCTCAGCAAAGACTTCTTTGACCCGCCTTTTTGCATGTTGCATGGCCACTTGTATCGCATACTTGAATTCCATCAAGACATCTTCTTCGGCATAGGAGCCCCAGGTCTTGGGGTTATTTACGTCGAGGAAATTGGTGGGCCTGAAAGGAGGTAAGAAGTCATCTATATCCTTTTGCCTTATAAAGGAGACCCTTTCGTAGGAGTGGGTAAGGATCCAGCCGTCCATGCACACAAAAACAGGCAACATGATGTTAGGGTCCTCGGCGATTTTAAATGCAGCAATATGGGAATCATAGGCCTCCTGGGCGCTTTCCACATATAACTGGATAAGCCCTGCATCCCGTAAACTTATGGTGTCTTGATGATCAACCTGAATGGTAATGGGAGCAGACACCGCCCTGTTTACCGCCGTCATCACAAATGGAAGGCGCATACCAGCGCTTGCATATAATACCTCAGTCATCAAAAGGAGACCTTGGGATGAAGAGGCAGTGTATGAGCGGCTTCCAGCAGCAGAAGCACCGCTGACAACACTTGCCGCAGAGAACTCTGATTCAACCCTCACGTATTCAGAGTCCAGCTCGCCGTTTGCGATGATCCTGGCAAGGGCCTCGACAATATGGGTCTGAGGGCTAATGGGGTAAGCCGATATGACTTGAGGACGACAGGCCTTTACAGCAAGAGCGACTGCCTCAGATCCTTCTAAGACCTCTGCATTAGGCATGTTACTTTTCCTCCGCGATCATCTCGATAGCACCAGCCGGGCACTCGTAAGCACAAAGTCCACAGCCCTTGCAGTAGTCATAATCAATGAGATACATTTCGTCTCGTTGGTAAACAGCACTGTCGGGACACACGCTTTCACAAATGCCGCATGTCTTGCATAAACCATAATCGATAACAGGCCGCTGGTCCCGCCAAGAACCAGTCTTGTATTCAAGCGAGGTGCCACCTTGCACCACTGCTCCCATAGTTATTTTCATCAATCACCCCCTGCGAGTGCTTCCTTGTAACTCCTCTCTACCACCCTCGCATTTTTTTCCCCTATTTCTCCGGGAAACTTCTTTAGTACAGCTTTCAACATGGCCTCCAGACTGAGCTCCTTTGTCACAGCTCCGAATGCCCCCAGAAGGGCTGTATTCATTATGGGCCGGCCAAGGATTTCGCGGGCCAGTTTCTCTGCTTGGACAGTGTGTACGCGGACATCTATTGGTATTTCGAGTTCTTCTGGCTTTCTTTCTGTATTAACCAATACGATGCCCCCAAGTTTAATTTTGTCGAGCACAGGTTCGTCCTTGAAAATGGTGGCATCCTGGACAATAAGGTAGTCAGCTTGACTAACTCGGCTCCTCAGCCTAATTGGCGTGTTGTCCAGTCTGCAGAAGGCCATGATCGGTTTACCCCTTCTTTCTCCCCCACCACCTAAGAAAGGAAAGGCCTGACCGTATTTGTTGTCCTCTAAGGCTGCTATGGCCATAAATTGAGCAAGAACTAGGGAGCCTTGCCCCCCTCTGCCATAAATACAAATTTCCTTCACGTTTTAGCCCCACGGATTTTCAGAATATGAAATACAATTTCTAAGTATGCGAAAAAAAATTACCATTTCATCTGTGAAGAAATTTCTTTTGCCGTAGCTACAGCAAGATCAATTAATTCGTCCTGAATCCTTTCCATAGTCATGGAAAATACTGACCCAGTGATGCTAAGGGCTGCAACAATCTTTCCGCCGGCACGGATGGGTGCTCCTACGCACCGAACGCCCTCATAGTATTCCTCATCGTCAATGGCATA
>QMLZ01000302.1 GCA_003646995.1 Deltaproteobacteria bacterium
TTCCCCGTCCCTGTTTTTGGAATGCGCTCAACAATTTCAATTACGTCCGGGATCCAGAATTTGGCAATTTTCCCTTCTTCCAACTTTTTGGTTAAGTAAAGGGCATTAATGGCTTTGTCAGGATTACTCCCATTTTTTCTCTCCTTTACTTCATGTAAGGTGTTGTTGATAAAGAGAGAGCCCTTAACAGATCCCCGTCTCACATGGACAACACATATCGTCCCTGTAAAAGGTCTCCTTACCTGTACGTTCCACCCGTAGCGTCAGATTTTTTCAATGCCTGTTACAGTGACACTAAGCCATTGTTAGACCTCCACTCACACTTAATGTTTGACCAGTGATAAAGTTTGCCTCATCCGAAGCGAAAAAGACCACTGCGCAAGCGATGTCTTCGGGGGAACCAAGGCGCCCCAGAGGGATATACCTTTCCATGCCGCTCAGTATCTTTTTTGCGAATTCGTCACTCTCCTTAATCTCATCAAGGAGTGGGGTGGGTGTGGGTCCCGGGCAAATGACGTTCACTGTAATCTTGTTTCTTGCAAGTTCCCTTGCCATCGTCTTGCTGAAGGATATTACAGCTCCTTTTGCTCCCGAATAGACGGCCTCACCGGTGCTCCCGACCCGGGCAGCATCAGAGGCAATGCTAATAATTCTTCCAGTGTTTCTCTTCATCATGTCAGGAATTACCGCATACACAAAATTGATTACCCCTTTGTAGTTGATTGCTATGACCTTTTCCCAGAGATCAGGAGTAGTTTTGATAAAAGGGGTTATTCTGTCCCAGCCAGCATTGTTTACAAGGATATCAACGGGTCCGAATTCCTCCTTCACTTTTGCCACGGTTTGTTTTACCTGTTCAAGATCTGTTATGTCGGTTTTGACCGCCATCGCTTTGCCACCCTGTTTCTCAATCTCCTCAACAGTCTTTTTGGCTTCTTCTTCAAGAATATCAGCGATCGCCACACTTGCTCCCTGTTTAGCCATAATGATGGAAATACCTTTTCCAATTCCTCTTGCCCCTCCAGTTACAATTGCAACCTTGTCCGTCAATTCAAACATTGTTTCTTCCTCCTTTTCTGTTTTTATGTTCCCTGCTCATCAGGTGGTGAGCCAAGGTAATAACGTCTCGGATCAAAAGACCGGAGAAGGTCAAGTTCCCACCTCGTAGGCGGGGAAACCTCCTCAACCTCACTTGCCACCTTAAATGACCAGTTTGAACCTTCGCATAGTTCTTGAATGATCTGTTCTTTATTTAATCCATCTTTCGGATAGTATGCCGTTAGTGTAAACCTCGAATCGGTGTCCAGTTTTTCAAAAATCCCGAGAGTAGATACTACGGTGCGAACAGTTTTCCCGGGGGAGGTAACGTAAAAGACCTTTTTGGGCAATCTCTCCTTAACATGGGGTACTATCGCTACTACTTCCCTTGCTGTGCTAGCCACATCATTAGCTCCACCTGACCCAACGATGTACCTGTCACTCGCTGTTTTTGTCGTATTTATATTCCCTCGTTCATCTACCTGTGCAGCACCAAGCGCCCCTATACACTGAGCCTTTTTTCCACCTACCAACATACCCATGATCGTATGGATGTCCGCATTCATCTTACAGGTAGGGAAATTACGCATATTGAAGAGAGATGGATCGGTTGGGCGGGGAACGTAACCATAGAGACCGACCTCGGCCATCAAGTCTAACGAATATCCCTCTTTCTTTAGATTATAAAAAGAGAGCCATGCTGCCAGATTTGCAATGCCAGCCCCAGCCAGTAATGTCTGGTACCCATTTTTCTTGACTTTCTCCGCTAACTTGCGTGCCATTGCCACAATCGCCATCTCTATAGGAGTATACCGGGTTGTCTTGGGGCGATTTTCCATAACACCAATATCAAAACGCCACGAATCAAAATGAGACCGACCTTTAAGCTCCAAGATCCTCTTGTAACCAAGCTTCCTTAGGTAGTCACTGTGACCTTTACAGGAAAGGACCCATTTTTTTACCCAATTCTCGAAAGTTTCTGGGCTTTTGCTTGCCTGGTGAGCTTCTTCCACAAAATCGTAGTCTTCCATGTAGAGATCCATATCTTCCATTCCTACCCTCGATAATCCACTGGGGTGAGCTCCAAAAGGAACTTCAGAGACACTTCGGACATAGTGTCCGGGAAGCCTTGTAAATTGAGAATACTTACGAATAGTCTCCGTTGGGACGAGCTTTTCGACGGTTAAGACAACGCCTTCTTTGCTGGCCATGGCGCCATAGAGGTTCTCAGCCAGAGGAGGTAGAAAAATGGCATTCCCTTCCCGGTCAGCCATCCATCCATGGATGATTGTAATGTCAGGCTGAAGGGAGTTTACCAAGCCTACTTTTTTACCCGTTTGAAATGGATCATCAACAATCAGGAAGTCTTCATCATTTTCCTCAGCCATACCGCTACCAATCAGAGAAAAGGTAGGGAGAAAAGGAAGGCCTAATGCAGCAGCTTTGAGGCGTAAGGGTAATGTATAAATTGACCAGTTTTCGATTTCAAGCATTCCCTCTTTGAATGCCCGTTGATACACCCTATTAGGGCTAGGGGTATAATAGGGATCTCCACAATAACTTGTAATTATCCTCCGAACCAACCCGCCATGAACCAGTATAGATTGAGGAAAGTTCATGGAGATACCAACAAGAGTGAAGTTCGGTTTCCTTCCCCAGAACTGCCTGGCAATTTCATATATAATTGCGGTACACCACCGGATATTTGTTTGACCTGTATGGATCACCATTCCAGGTTTAATATAACGTGATACAGCCTCGCTAAGTGACATGACCTTGCTTGAACCGCCCTTTGATTCTCCCTCAAAGAGCAGTTCACCGAAAATATCTATCATAAAGTACTCCAGCTCCCTATCACAAGTCGATCACTTCATAAGGATTGTTACAGAACTATTCGGGCCAGCACCCATTGCGTGGGCAAGACCGGTCCTCGCCTTCTCCACCTGCCTTTGACCAGCCTCTCCCCTGAGCTGGCAAACCAGTTCAAAGATTTGTCCTAACCCGGTAGCACCAAGCGGATGCCCTCTCGACATCAATCCCCCATCTGTATTAACTGGGAGTTTTCCTTTTATATCAAGTGCACCTTCTCTCAGTAATCGAGGGGCTTCACCCGGGGCACAGAATCCCAATTTCTCAATATCCCAGAGCTCAGATGGTGCCATAGTATCATATGCCTGAATCACATCTATATCTTCAGGCCCCATACCCGCAGCTTCATATGCTTCTTTGGCGGATATTTCGATTATGCCCTTTTGGGGCGGATATTTAACACTCTCAACCATGCCACACATATAGACTGCCTCACCGTAGACTCCTGAAGACAAGACAGTACTCGCCACTGAGACTGCCCGTTTTTTTGATTTTACCCTGTTCTGACTGCACAAAATCGCCGCAGCGGCTCCATCGGCGAGCGGACAACAGTGAAAAAGCCGCAGTGGTTTAGCTACCATACGGGAATTCATCACTTCCTCAATGGTTACCGCTTGCTGAAAACGAGCGTATGGGTTCAATGCTCCATTGCGTCGATTTTTGACCGCAACCCTGGCAAAGTCCTCTTCCGTGGCACCATATTCACTCATATACTTCACAGCCTCAAGTGCATAGTTGGCAAACTGCACGTTGAAACCCATCTGAAGTTCCATAGGCCTGAATGCCGTACTCGGAATTGGCCCCTTTGGCATTTTTTCCATTCCCAGAGCCATAACAACATCATACATTCCCGTCGCAACAGCCTGGTATGCAAGGCGAAAGGCCGAAGAACCGCTTGAACAGGCATTTTCAATGTTAACAACAGGGATACCTGTTAGGCCTATTTCTCTTACTGCCTGGTGACCTGACCCCGTTCCCTGATACACGCTGCCCGCGAACACGGCCTGAACATCCTTCCATTCGAGCTCCGCATCATCCAGGGCATTCAACATTGCTTCACTTCCCAGATCGTACCATTCCTTGTCAGGATAGACTCCCCATTTGGTCATCCCAACACCAACCACAAATACCTGAGCCATCTATCTGTCCCCCTTTGGAAATTTTATCACTCCTCTAGGACCTCAAACTTGAAAGCCAAAACCTGTTTTCCTTCATCGTCTTCGAAAAGCTGGTCAATGACCAAACGCACCTTCGAACCTACTTCAATACTTTCAAGATCGTTACTTGTTAGCAGCGTCATAAA
>QMLZ01000303.1 GCA_003646995.1 Deltaproteobacteria bacterium
AGGGAGCGATTGGAGCTCACCGGCGCGAAGGAGGGTTGTGGGCTTGGGGCCTGCGGTAGCTGCACAGTACTTGTTGACGGAGTACCCACACGCTCATGCCTTGTACTTACTGCCGAGCTGAACGGGGCAGAAGTGACTAGCATTGAAGGTTTGTCCGAAGAGACAGCACTTGACCCCCTTCAAAAAAGTTTCATGGAAAAAGGAGCGGTTCAGTGCGGCTTCTGCACTCCCGGGATGATACTTACTGCAAAGGGTCTTCTGAATAGAAATCCGCAACCGACCAGAGACGATGTACTGCGTTCTATCTCGTCCAATGTGTGCCGCTGCACGGGATACAAGAAAATAGTGGAAGCCGTGGAAGCGGCGGCATCTTCAGAAATTCGAGAACGTTAGCGTACCGCAGGCCTTGGCATCAATGCCCAGAGTCGTTGTTGATCCGCCTACACACAAATTCTTTAGTGTGTCAGAGGTGGTGGAAAGATAACTTATGTTAATACCATATCCTTTTTGAGGAAACAGGAGGAATCAAATAAATGCGCGCATTCGTGATGGGAGGAGTAGGTGGTATGGGTCAGGGCGTCGCTCGTGATCTGATCAAGCAAGACGTTGTTAACAGTGTTATACTTGGAGACCTTTTTCCTGACCCGGAGAGATTGACCCCCAAATTGCGAGAGAGCAGCAAGGCAACTCTGGCAAAAATCGATGTCAATGACCATGATGCCATGGTCAAGGCATTCAAAGATGTTGACGTAGTTATCAACTGCGCCGGGCCTTTTTACAAGACAGCTGTCCCGGTTGCCAAAGCAGCTGTGGAAGCAGGCGTCAATTATATTGATATTTGCGATGATTACGAGGGGACGGAAATCATATTCAATTCAGAGATAGACCAAATGGCCAGAGAAGCCGGTATCACTGTTCTTACCGGGATGGGATCGGATCCTGGGACCAACAATGTCTTGGTAAGGTATTATGCGGACCAACTGGACACAGTTGAAGATATTTACCTTTATTGGGTGGTGGCTGCTGCTGAACTGTCCGGAGCCGCTTGGGACCACAGCCTTCATATGACTTTGGGAAAAGTCCCTCAGTTCATAAACGGCGAACTGGTACACGTAGAGGGAGGCACCGACGTTGTTGAGGAGCAGTTCTTGGAACCTCTGGGAACCTGCCGTCTTCGGTATGTAGGCCACCCTCAACCTCTGACCATCCCCAAATATATTAAAGGCGTGAGAAACGTTATAATCAAGGGCGCTCTAATACCTCTTTGGGTAGATGAACTCATTAAGGAACAAAAGGAGACCGGATTTTTGAGTCAAGAGCCCGTAAAGATCAACGGCGCTGAAGTGATTCCATACGATTTGACTCTGAAACTCTGGGAGAAGATCCCGGAAGGCAGAGACAAGGGGCCACAGGCCTCGGGCCTGAAGGTGATAGTCAAGGGCGAGCGAGAAGGCAACAAAGTAACTTACACAGCAGACATGGTAGGAAGGATGGCACCAGGGACCGGCATTCCCGCGTCTATTGCAGCACTGATGATGAACGACGGTGACATAACGGAAAAGGGTGTTGTAGCTCCCGAAGGATGTGTCGATCCAGACAAATTCTTAGCCGCATTTGTAAGGCGAGGGGCAAAGATATACCAAACCGAAAAGATTTCATCTATACTTGGCAGTTGAGATACTGAGGAGGGTTTTTCATGAAAGAAGCGCCTAAGCTTAACATCAGCAAAAGCCTAGAAATTTTCAAAGAAGCATGCAACTTAGTACCTGGAGGGGTTCTGGGTGCTAGACGACCCAGGGATTTTATAGAGGGGGAATACCCTATATTTCTTGAAAGCGGCAAAGGATGCCGCCTCACCGATGTTGATGGCAACGAGTTCGTGGATTTCATGTGCGGTTACGGTCCCATAATATTGGGCTACCGCGAAGAAGAGGTGGATGACGCTGTTATCAGACAGATTAAGGAAAAGGGCTTTTGCTTCTCACTCACCCAGAAATACCAGAACGATCTTGCAAAAAAGCTGATCGACTTAGTTCCCTGCGCTGAGATGAGCATCTTCCTGAAAACGGGTTCTGATGCTACTACTGCAAGTATCCGGATCGCAAGGGCTTACACAGGGAAGATCAAGATTATGCGATGTGGCTACCACGGATGGCATGACTGGTGTGTGGAAATGAAAGGTGGAATCCCTTCAAAATTATATGAAGACGTATTTGAATTTGGATACAACAAACTTGATGAGCTTGAAAAGCTCATGGCAACCCATGGTCACGAAACTGCAGCCATTATCATGACGCCATTCGGTCACCCCAATCATGAAAAGATGCAGGAACCCGCTCCTGGATTTCTTGAAGGAGTCAGAGATCTAGCCGATAGATACGGCGCAGTCCTTGTGTATGACGAGATAAGAACCGGCTTCAGATTAAGGATGGGCGGAGCGCAGGAACTCTATGGGGTAACACCAGATCTGACCGTACTTGGCAAGGCTATAGCCAATGGATATCCCATATCAGTGGTCACAGGCAAGAAAGAGGTAATGTCTGCAGCATCAGAAAAACTTTTTATCTCCTCAACCTTCTTCCCTAACAGCGAAGGTTTCGTGGCGGCACTCAAAACCATAGAAATCCTTGAACGAGACAGGGTCTTGGAAAATATCTGGGAAAAAGGAGACCGCTTTATTGAGAAAATCCGAGGCCTCTTGCAGAAATATCCCGTAGGGGCGGAACTCACAGGAGTAGGTCCTATGTTTTACATCACCTTCGAAAGGGATGAAACCGGATCTTACAAGGGGAAACGCAGAGACTTCTATACCCAGTTGATCAGGAAGGGGTTCTTCTTCTCGCCGTATCACCATGCCTATATATGCTACCGGCATACAGAAGAAGACCTTGACATGACCCTGGCGGCCATCGAAGAATCCTTGGCCTATGTGCAGGAGAAGTATTGAACGGTACACCGCTGGACTAATTTAACCCCAGCCTTTCCGCCACATCTTCATAGTCCCGGGCTTCGGCATAGAACCGCCTGTAACGGGCAGGGCTTCTCGAGTTCAGAACGGGCACGTTTGTGCTGGCCCAAGTCCTCGTAAACCAGGGCTCGGTCATACCAAAGCGCACGAAGGAGATCATCAGATCGGTTTTTCTTGCGGCGAAGGGTTTTGGTAAGGATATCACGTGCTGCCTCCTTTAGATTTAGCCGCCTCAGGGCATTTGCCTTGTAAAGCAAAAGAGCAGCATGGATCTCGGAATCGTTTTCTACCCCTTCGGTCATGTGCATAACCCTGCGGAATCGTCAGGGTTACAAGCGAGGCTATCTTAAATCTGCTCCAGGAACGAAAACCCATCCTTCTACCACTGAGAGATTTCCAATAGCCGCGCTCCCTCAAGTGGAAGAGTGATTCTTACGTCATGGTTGTAATACCTGACCCAATCGCGGATTTCTAAAGTGATCACTTTTTTCTTGAAGTTCTCTTCTTTCCATTCGCTTCCTTCAATGTGGTAGCAACTTTTATGGACGAAATCTCCTAATCCAGATAAATCTGGTGGCCGCCGAGGATGGTGGCATGTGAGGGGAGGCAAGTGGTCAGGATAATCTGCTCGTGCCTTGCAACGTCCTTTATGGTATCAGCAGTCCTGGATTGTCCCTCAGGCCATCCCTTCTGTCCACGTATCACAAAGCACCTCCGCCTGCTCCAAAACCGTCTGAGTAGCCTTTTCCTGTTTATCTGGGGGATATCCGTATCTCCGCAGAATTCGCTTTACAATTACCCGCAAGTGCGCCCTAACATTCTCCCTCACAGTCCAATCAATGGTGAGGTTTCGTTTAACAGCCTCAACCAGTTCCTGGGCAATGGTTTTTAAGGTCTCATTTCCCAGCACCTTTACAGCACTGTCATTCACCTCAAGGGCATCATAAAAGGCAAGCTCATCTTCGCTGAGCCCCAGTTCTTCACCCCGTTCATTAGCCTGTCTCATTTCCTTTGCCAGGGCAATCAGTTCTTCAATTACCTGGGCCGTCTCAATGGTCCGGTTGTGATACCGCTTTATAGATCTTTCCAGCATCTCTGCAAAAGAACGGGCTTGAACCACATTCTTCCTGGTCCGCGCCTTTATCTCTGACCTCAATAACTTTTGGAGCACTTCCACTGCCAGATTCTTTTGCTTCATCCCTCTCACTTCAGCCAAGAATTCATCTGAAAGAACTGAA
>QMLZ01000304.1 GCA_003646995.1 Deltaproteobacteria bacterium
AAGGTGTCCATCTTGCCGTCGCCATTTGAGTCAATTTCCAGCAATTTCAACTGGCCCTTGGGCCCAAGGTGTGCAATCTGATCTGCTTTCCCATCTCCATCCAGGTCCCTGGGCTTTACGCAATCCTGTGCTTGTACTGGGCTCAGTCCATAGCCAAATCCATCCCCTAAAAGGGAGGCCACTGCGAAAATCCAGGCAAGCCAAAAAAGGCTCTTAGGATGTCTTAAGCCATTCATTGCTTAACAAACAAAAAGGCCACGAAACCCGGCGATTTAACCACCAAGGCCTTCGTGGCCCTAACTTCCTCATACAAACCAATTAGTTATGTGTCTGCTGCACCTTCATGGTGCGCTCCTATTTTGGGGTAGTTAATACTTCATCAATAACGAGTATGTCAATAGTATTTTTGCCCATGCCTATCTACCAACACGCATCTAAAGCTCTATAAATTTTGTCGCATTGCAAGGGAGTGCCTTAGGAGACAAGACCCAGTAACCCCTATGGCAGAGCATTGGCTCCCGAAACTGGAGAGGGCTTTTTTTGAAATAAGCACGTATTTTTTTGTTGACAATATTTAGCTATTCCACTATGTACTATTCTTCTTTGGAATAGCGCCGCTATTCATGCATCCTTATCTACCAGTTATTCAAACTTGGATTGTCAAATACAAAACGTACACATTTGGCTGGACTCTTTTTGAGCGCACAACCGATGTACTAAATGAGGAGAATATACATGTCAGTTCTGGACACTCTCATAAACAAGACATTCGATATGTGTGCATCCGAAGGTCTTCTTGCAGAGAAGATTCGCATAAAGGCGCGGCCTCTCAGCACAGAGGAGGCCATAGGTAACCCCGAAGCTGATGACTTCCCTTTGCAAAAAGGCAAAGAGAGGCTTATCCAGGCCAAGTTTCGAGGCGCTCCTGGCCAGGCTTTCACTGACCAGTATGGAGATTTTGAGGGAACGCTTGCAGAGGTCCTTGAGATGCCTTCAAAAAACAATTACAGGCGAGCCCTTTTTGTGGCAAGCCTTAATGCGGTGTTACGTTACTTGGGCAAAACTGAGGGAACAGTTCATTGTAAAGATGAGGATCCAACCCTGTGCGCAGCACGTCTTCGCGACCATCTGAAATCCCATTATGATGGGGCCAAGGTAGCACAGATCGGATTTCAGCCCAGAATGATTGAGGCCCTCAGCCCAGTTTTTGATTTGCGGGTTACTGACCTTGATGCAGATAATATCGGAACACGGCGGTTCAACACCCTTATCGAAGGGCCTGAGGCCACCGATGAATTGATAAAATGGGCCGATCTTCTACTGGTGACTGGCACTACCCTTGTAAACGATACCATCGATCAATTCCTGGGTAAAAAGCCTGTCATCTTTTATGGCACCACCATCGCCGGGGCAGCCTGTCTCATGGGATGGGAGCGCTTCTGCGCCTGCTCAAGGTAACCATCTGCCAGGGGTGTCACATGATACGACACTTAATCCATCCGGAGAAAATAAAGAAGCCATTTGCCTATTGGGTAATTTCATTTGTTTTGGGTTTTATGTTGGCAATTTTCAACCCTGCTCAAGTGAAAGGTGCTCAGGCAAAAAAGATCGGCATGGCAGTGGAGTTCATGGACCACGCAGCATGCGCTTATGTGGCCAGAGATAAGGGTTGGTTCAAACAAGCAGGCCTCAACATATCTTCCTATGAAAGCTATGTGACAGGCATAGCCCTCGCAGCAGCCCTAGCAAGGGGTGATATACAGGCGGCTTACCTCTGCCTGGTCCCTGCAATAAATGTTTTTGCCAATGCGGGAGTAAAGATAAAGATTGTAGCTGGCACGCACAAATACGGTTATGGACTGGTAGTTGATCCTCACAAGGTAAAGACCGTCAAGGACCTGGAAAACCAAGGGGTCCGAATAGGATGTGTCAGAGAAGGGGGCGCTGTGGATGTGCTTTTGAATAAAACCATGGAGAAATTTCACCTCAGCCGTCGAAAAATTCTTCCAAGGATTCAACGTATGAATCCCCCAAACCAGGTCCTCGCAATCAAAATGGCCCGCCTGGATGCCGCCTTTCTTCCCGAGCAATGGGCCACCATGGCCGAGGCCTGCGGCTTCCGGATGCTTCTCACCGCCAGAGATCTCTGGCCCAATATGCAGGGGAGCGTTTTGGTGGTAAAGGAAGGCCTCATCGAGAGGCAACCTGAGGCGGTGCAAAAATTGGTAGAGGTAACTCGGAGTGCAACTCAATGGATAAATTCGAATCGAGATGAAGCTGCAGCCATTTTGGCCAGGCAGTTATCAGCCGCACAACGCCATATATTTCCCACCAAGGCTGCTAGATCTGTAAGTTCACTGCAAATCACGCCCCGTGTTTTGCTGAAATCCATGGCCAGGCTCGAGTATGAGACAAACATAGCAGACCAAGGGGTGCAGGACATTATAGATTATGTGGCAAGGCTTGGGTACATAGCGGCTCCATTTCCCGCTCATCACATCCTTGACCTGAGGTTTGTTAGCCAATGAAGCGCACCAGCCTTTCTTCCTGGTATGGTATTTTGCCCATTGTCGCCCTGTTGGGTCTCTGGGAAGCAGCGGCTCGTTTGAATCTGTTTCCCGGCCACCTCTTTCTCCCCCCTTTTTCATATGTAATAAAGCAATTTTATAGCCTGACAATCTCGGGAGTTTTAGTGAGCAATTTTGCAAGCAGCCTATTCAGGGTGCTGGTGGGATTTTGTGCGGGCTCTGTGGCGGGTATTCTTCTTGGGATAATAATGGGCTACCACGTAACATTAAGAAAGACCTTCAGCCCCATAATTGCGTTGTTATATCCGATTCCGGCACTGGGCTGGTTACCTCTTTTCATGCTTTGGATCGGTATAAACGAATTGCTGCCAATTGCCATTATCTTCATCTGCTCCTTTTTTCCCGTGCTCTACAATACGGTAACAGGCATAAAAGGGGTGGATAAAAAAACCATTGATGCGGCGAGGACCCTGGGCGCGACTGAATACTATATCCTATTTCATGTGATCCTACCCCTGGCACTGCCCAACATCTTTACCGGCCTAAGACTCGAAGCCGGGATGGCATGGAGGGTAATTATTGCCGCCGAAATGGTGGCCATTCCCACGGGAATCGGGGCGCTAATGATGAAAGCCGAAAGCCTCATCCGCGTGGATATCATAATTGTTTGCCTCATGGTACTGTCCATTATGTGCCTTGTCTTCGAAAAGGTCTTCGTCTACCTCGAAGCAAGACTCACATCTAGGTGGAAATGAGATGCCAAGCATACAACTCCGAGGCATCAAGAATTACATATGTAAGGGAGTGGACCTAACAGTAAACAACGGCGAACTGCTTGTAATTCTGGGTAAAACCGGGGCAGGGAAGACGACCCTTCTTAATGTCATAGCGGGGCTCACATCATATGAAGGCTCTGTTTCCTTTGATGGGATCCCAATGGACAACCTCCCACCGCGAAAGAGGAAAGTGGGTTACGTGTTTCAGGACTTCTGCCTCTTCCCTCATATGACTGTTAGGGACAACATAGGCTTTGGCCTCAGGGCAAGGGGCCTTCCTGAGAAGACGGTAAGGGCCCGGGTCAATGACTTGCTTGTCACCTTCAAGCTCCAACACCTTGCCGAAAGGTACCCCGACAAGGGCCTCAGCGGGGGCGAAAAGCAGAGGGTTGCCCTTGCAAGGGCCCTGGCGCCAAGGCCCAAAGTGCTCTTGCTCGATGAGCCATTTAACAGCCTGGATCTGCGGACTGCAAAACATCTCAGGATGGAACTGAAAAGAATACAGCGTGCTCTCCATATTACAACAGTTTATGTCACCCATAATCAACGCGAGGCATCTGAAATGGCTGATACGATAGCAGTAATGCACAAGGGCGCGATTGAGCAAACAGGAACATTCACCGACATATTCTTTGATCCGAGTAACAGGTATGTATCGGAATTACTTGGCTTCCCTAATATATTACGCTGTAGAAAATTTTCGCCCCTGGCCCCAGGCATCGCTAGGGTGGACCTTGATGGAATATCCGTGCTAGCCCCATACGATGGACGGGCAATCGAAAAAATCGCGATCTCGCCCTGGAACATATACCTTTCAAGGGATATCCCCCCTGGCCCTGAGATAAATAGGGTCAAGGTCACAGTGACTGACGTTGAACCGA
>QMLZ01000305.1 GCA_003646995.1 Deltaproteobacteria bacterium
CAACTTTACCTGGTGACTTCTGCCACCGTTAATTAACTCTATACCCCTAACATATATGATTGTTAGATGTCAAGATCATTTTTGTAGGCCCCTTCGGTACAAGAAACATCTTCGGGATATCTTCCAGGACCTTTCCTCAAGGCATCCTTACTGGATTTCAGGATAATGAGGCCAATGTTTTATGTCTGCGTGTATTTTCACGGTAAGTTAGGTTACACGTAATGTCTTATCAAAAGTGCCATCAGGGAGCATATAGTCTGGGTGCCATTCACCCTTTTCCTCTTTCTGATATCGTACACAGCCTTCCCAGTCACCCTTGCAATAGAGTTCTACCCATTTACAAGGTAGCTTACCCGCTTCATGATATGATTTCATGGGACATAATAGATACCACTTGCAATCCTGTGAAAGGACCTTTAATTTACCATAATTTCGGACCATCACGGGTTTTATCTCGGGGTTATAGAGAAGGGCAGCGGGATGTTGTATACAGTAAATCCTTTTCTCACCAGTCCAAAAAAGTTTCCCATAGAAATTTCGAAATTCCTTTCTTGATGGAACAGGTAATTTATATTTCTCCAATATGCATCTGCTTGCATAGTAGCCAAGGGTAACAATGGTTTTGGGATTAACAAGGGCTATTTCTTCATCAAGATATTCACTGCATGCCTTTATTTCATCCCCCTTGGGCTTTCTATATTTTGGAAGCATGCATTTAACCAGATTCGTCATGTATAATTGGCTTCTTGAAACACGAGCCAGTTCTAACAACTCATCCAGTACCTTCCCAGATGGTCCGATAAACATGGATCCCTCCCCATCTTCAATCTGGCCGGGAGCCTGAGCAATTAACATAAGCCTCGCGTCTAATCTCCCTTCACCGCAAAGGGCGTGTTTTCTTGTCACACACAACCTGCATCTTTTACATGTTCTAATTTTTTTATTCAGTTTCTCCATAGAGATGGAGACATCTCCTTCAATCATTTTGTCTTCCTGAGGCTGGAAAGGCATTCTTCATCAACGTGAGCATTTTTCCTTTTCTAAAGTAGAAATATATCAGAAGGCCCAAGGCAATGGTCCCCAGGCCAAAAAGGGAACAAACAGGCCTTCTTATGAGTGAGAAGTATATAATCCATACATTGCCCAGGATAAACAGCAGGGGTGTTACAGGGTACCCGAATGTCTTATAGCCTCTTTCTATGGAAGGTTTTTTAAACCGGAGTACCACCATCCCAAGCACTGTCAACATTGCAAAGAGTGACAGGGTAAAACCGATGTATAAAAGGAGCTTATCAAAGGAAGCAGTGATAACCATAACGATTGCAATCCCTGCCTGGAGAAAGATGGAATACGCAGGCGTCCTGTGAGATCTGTCTACTTCTCCAAAGAGGTTAAAAAATACACCGTCTTTTGCCATGGCATAGTACACTCTTGGGCCGGTCATAATCATGGCACTCAAAACCGATAAGAGGGCTATTGCGATGGCTCCGGTAAAATATTTAGCAACACCTTTGCCAAACAGGGATATGGTAGCTTTTGTCCCAATTTCAAGTACCCCATTCATTTCCTCAACTGGTAGTGCATAAATATACACCACATTTAAAAGCATATAAAGGCAAATCACCACAATCGTCCCTGCAAAAAGAGCAAGCGGGATATTTCTCCCCGGATTCTTGATTTCACCCCCAAGGTAGGCAGTGGCATTCCACCCACTGTAAGCAAAGGAAACAAATATCAGTGAGACGGGAAACCGTTCTTGAAAAAGTGAGCAAAAATTTATGGGAGAAGAAAAATGAGATATTGAACCGTTACCCAGCCAAAAACCCATTATGACAAGAATAACAATAAGATTTACCTTGAAAACAGTGAGAATGTTTTGCACTCGTGTACCAAGAAAGAGGCTATGATAATGAACCATGGAAAAAACGACAATAACCGCGATAGCAAGCAGGGTAATTGGTGAGAAGCTAACGGAACCCCACGAAGGAAGTACTTGAATCATGCGGAAGAAATAGGTTGAAAAGGCGATTGCAGAGGCTGCGATAGGAGCTGAGAAGCCAACAATCAACGAAATCCAACCGGAAAGGAAAGCCATGCATTTGCCAAGGCTTTCCCTCAAAAATACATATTCTCCCCCGGCCATGGGAAACATAGAACCCAGTTCCCCATAACAAAGAGCCCCACAGAGGGCGAATATACCCCCAACAAACCAGCACAGAAGCATGGCCCATGGGTTGCGAAGCTCTTCCATAATGAAACCCGAGGTAGTAAATATTCCCGTTCCAACCATATTAGCAACCACAAGAATGGTTGCAGAAAAGGGGCCAATTTCTCTTGCGAGATCACTGTTGCTTAGCTTGTTTTTCACTTAACAGAATTTCCTATTACTACGAGACCAAGCCACGTTTCATGAACTTTTTCTCGGACAGTCTCATAGCTTCTGGGCAACGGACACCTTTGCAGTAAACAATCCGTAACTTCTTTGCATTGATCTTAAGCCCGCATTCTTTGAATCAACGCATTATCCTGGCCATGACAAACTCAGACTGCTTCCTGCTCTTGCAATGAAGCAACCCGTCATCAGCATACCGACAAAACATACACCCCGCATGGAGTTATCATCAAATACAGGATCAAGAAACCGGTTCCAGAACCTTCTTCGCTACTGTCTGCGCAATCCTGTCCGAGGCCGTAGGCAGCCCCAATATTCGGGTCCAACCACCTTTCTTAGGAATCGGTACTGCTTTGACCGGTAGTGAAAAATAGCTCCCGGATGCCATTCGATTCCATATTTTATACAAGTTATCTCTCAGATCTGTCTCAAACGATTCAATCGATTCCCTATCTACTCCAGCAGCACCCCTGTTGGTTTTCACCCCAAAGGCTTGGGAATGTCAAATGGCCTTTAAAATCTCGCTGAGTGGTCAAGTCCCTTACTCTGTCCTTGGTTCAAAAAAGATCTTGTGGTCTACAAGGTTCATTATCTTAATCCTACCCTTGATGATCTTTTGATCACCAAAGATACCGACCAACCGCCAGGAATCTTCACCCTTGGGTTCCAGAATGTCAACGGATTCCATTACCAGATCCTCTTTGTCTCCCTGGATAAGATAAACATTGGCTTCACACATGATCTATCACCTCCTTTATCTTCTCTACCGCCTATGTCACGGAAATTGGCCCGACAATTAGGTCTGCCATAGCATAAAAACAATCTTGGATCGGTGCAAAAGGGCTCTCGCTATGAACAACCGCCGTTTCTACCCTCCTGAAATCTTTTTAACAGGGCACCTTCGCTGCGGTGTGTAAGGCCCATCAAGATACGGATGGTGGTTATCTTTCCGGTCACCTTGGGGCCAAGATAGCTATAGATCTCCCTGGGTGCCACCCGGAAGGAGACACCATCCAGGGTAGTGTGGCTGCCGAAGCGTTTCCTAAGGCCTTCTACCTTGACCATGGAAGGTTTTCCTCCATTTCGAATCATTCCGCCTTTTGCCGCAATTTTCTGACCTTACTTACGTTATCTCCCATCTCCATAAGGGGCCTTCGCCGCATCCTGTGGGGAAGGGCTAGTTCGGCAGCCACCTCCACATGACGTTCCTCCACCTTGGTCAGGCCGTCAAAGGCGGCCAGGGCCTTGGCCGCCTTCATCATGATGATGTCTCCCCGGTGGCCGTCCACCCCCACCTCGAGGCAGAAATCAGTAATGGCAAAGAGCTGCCGCCGCTCGATGGATACATGAGGGTAAAGCTCTCGGGCACTTTCGATACGTTCGGCCAATTTTCTCGATTCCTCTGCCCATCGGACCGAAAAGCCCGCCGGGTCCTCATCAAAGGCCACACGGCGCTCCATGACCAACACCCGCTCATTGCGATCCGCGATTCCCTGAACAAGGACAGAAAGGCCGAACCTGTCCAGAAGCTGGGGTCTAAGTTCCCCTTCTTCGGGGTTCATGGTGCCTACGAGGACAAAGCGGGCCGGGTGGGAAAACGAGATCCCCTCCCGCTCGATGGTGTTGACTCCCATGGCAGCGGCGTCGAGAAGCACGTCCACCACGTGGTCGTCCAAAAGATTCACCTCGTCCACGTAGAGGATGCCCCGGTGGGCCGCGGCCAACAGCCCGGGAAGAAAAACTCGCCTTCCCGAACGAACGGCCTCTTCAAAGTTGATTCCGCCAATGA
>QMLZ01000306.1 GCA_003646995.1 Deltaproteobacteria bacterium
CATGAATGGAATGCAATGTGGGCATTTTTGGAACTTGGGTTGCCAGGTCCCGTGCCAGTGGCCTGGGGACGGGGAAGCGGATTTTCAGCAGTAGTTTCAGAGACCGTTAACTATGTTATGAAACTGGATCAATGGGTTGAAAAAAATCATATGGCCAGGGAGACAAATGAGTGGGTCCATATAAAACGAGATCTTATAAAGAATGTGGCCGAAATCGTGGGCAAGATGCATGCAAGTGGCCTGCATCACCAGGATCTATATCTATGTCATTTCCTTTGCAGATCCGATAAGTATGGTCATCCGCTTACCCTTATAGACCTCCAAAGGGTTCGCAAACATAAGAAGTTGCCAAAGAGGTGGCAAGTGAAGGATTTGGCTCAACTACACTTTTCGTCTGAAGAGTTTATCTGTAAAGAGGATATTGAGTGGTTCTGCCACAATTACAAAAAGGCCTTTGGACAACATACTCGGAAAGCTAGTTCCAGCCTTTGGAAGGCCATACTGCGAAAGAGCAATCGTATAAAGAGACACACACAAAAGCATGGGCTATAAATCACGGGTTCTTCTAAAATGATTTAGGTGCATCTCAGCCACTTTGTTATCTTTCTTCTTTTTCGATCAGGTTTGAGGCGGGCATAGAGATAACCATAAAGGGGACTGGAAAATATGGTAAGACTACGCTTAAACCAGTCTGCTCCATGGTCATCAACAGTAAAACGTTTAACCTTCATGGTTCCTATAAATGGTAAGTTAATCCCCCTGCGGGTTGTATAAGCCACCTCTATTCCCAGATCCCTAGCCACTTTTAGTTTATCCCTATTGTATTTTCCCCTTGGCCATGCTAGCTGCCGGGTTGCTACACCTAGACATGATTCAATCGCCTCTTTACCTTCTTGTATGTCTGCCATGATATCATCCAAATGGCCATGGGTAGCAGTGTGATTCTCAACAGAACAAAGCCCGCTGTCAATCATTTCACGTAAATGCTTCCAACCACACACAACGGTGTAAGCATCGGGTGTTTCAGCAATTTGCTCGGCTTCGTGATGTGATGGAAACAGTTTATCTGAAAAATGGGGACTAAACATGCTTGCTCTTTTGGCCCTTTCAGAGATGACAAATAGGGTGAACTTCAAATTTAATTGTTTTAGGATAGGGAATGCATTGACAAATACATCCAGCCATGCATCATCAAAGGTGAGTAATACAGACTTCCTGGGGAACCTGCCAACCCCCTTTTTATATGCCATGAACTCGCTGGAGCTTAGTGTGGTGAAGCCTTCCCTATGGAGCAATTCCATTTGGGCCCTAAAATTTTTAACACTCACGGTGAGGTATTTGTCTGGATTGTCGTTTACGTGGTGATACATGCATACAGGAATAGATTGGTACATCTATATCCCCATAGCAAGCCTGTACACGGACAGGGTTTTTTCCATCATGGCGTCAAAGGAAAACTCCCTTTGTGCAAGGGAATATGCATTTTCCACTATCTCAGAGACATCATTGGTGAGGGCGAATATGATTTGTCCAGCAAGCTTTTCCGCGTTCCCAGGAGGATATAGGAAGCCTGTCTTTCCGTGATGCACAATCTCGGGAATTCCTCCAACCCTGGAGGCCACCACTACTTTTTTCATTGCAAAGGCCTGCATGACCGCCAGTGATCTGGCCTCCATCAATGATGTTATTGCTATTAAATCACTAGCAGCAATAAAGTGCTCAACATTTTCTTGAAATCCGGCCAATATTACCCGGTCCATATTTTGGATTCTAGATATTTCTTTTTTCAGGTCCTCCAGGTACTCGGGATGGGTAGCAGAACCTACTATCATAAAATAGGCATCTGGTATGGCCGCTACAATTAGATCCACAGCCCTGACAAGGAACCGCTGCCCTTTATCACGCCGTATCATCCCTATTAGTGTAATCAATTTGGCTTTATCATCTATTCCATATGCCTTCCTGACGGCCCCCCCATCAACCTGGGGATTGAATCTATCCAAGTGGATACCAGGGGGAACCACATAAATTTTTTCAGGACTGGACAGCCCTTGCCTGACAATTTGCTCTTTTATACTTGCTGACGTTGCTATTACCACATGATTGCCCAATTGCCACATGAGTTTATGCAATATATCATTCTTAATTTGCCTACCAATATGCTGGCTTCGGACAACCCTTCGTCTTGACAGCTTGGCAACCATAGCAACAGCCGCATCACGGGTACTGTGACAATCGATAATATCTATTAAATTGCGGTATGCAAATCTCAGTACGGCCCATATTGCCTTTGGATGCAAAGATCCCCTGAAGGCCACAGGGACTGAAGGGAGCTCCCTTTTAGCCGCCTCCTTCATGATAGGCGTGCCAGGGTGTGCCATGAGCCAAACCATATGGCCGTTAGAAATTAGCCATTCCATTTGGGCCAGAATTCGTAACTCCTGCCCGCCTATGTTCCGCGAGCTTTCCAGGTGAACTATTCTCAATGGTCTGGCCGGGTTGTCAGAAAAGGCTGTGGTTGGTTTCAATTCAGATAAGTCTTGATAAGGGCAATAAGGAATTGTCATATAAAATGATATTCTAGCAAAATATATATTCTCAAGAAAGGGTAGAAAATTAACTATCCTACGTCTAATTCACACAGTACTGTTATCCGTTGATACTTTATTGGTTCGAATTCAATTGTAATCCTATGAGAGGGGCTCAGCTCCGAGAACTCCTGGTATTTGCCTTTTGTACGATAGTTTATAGGCATTTGGCTGATAAAATTCTTGACGCAATTTTACAAAAATGTCAGACAAAAAAACCTGCATAGGTGTCCGTGGTGCGCAAAAGTAGTCATTAAACAAAAATAGTGATGAAAGATCAAGTGCGAATACACCGAATGTTATTCCTGGCCTGTTCCTTGGTGCTGATACTGGCGGCTTTATACCTGGCAGTAAACAGGTCTTTGTCCAGCACTTTGGAAGGTGAATCTGCTGAAATTGCACGGGAATTCTTGGAGGGCCATGCCATAGTGGTAAATCATTTAAATGGCCAGGAAGACCTGGATAAACCAGCTCTTTATTATTGGATTATTGCCCTGGTGTCAAAGCTGGTCCACAAATGGGAATTGGCCGCCAGGCTACCTTCTATAGCCTCGGTCTTCATGCTGGCACTTGCCATCTATCTTATCGGGAGCCCTTCTGATTCCCGTCTATTATTTCCCTTGACCTGTTTCATAATGGTCACATCCCCCAAGGTATTGTTAATGTCACAAACAGCCAGGATGGACATGCTTTTTACGGCCGCCTGTTTCGGCTCAGTAGTGGCATTTTACTTATTTTGGAAAGGGATGGAGGAAGAGGGCGCGGGCTCTGGATTTCCAGTCGGTTTTTTTGTCCTGGCCGCTTGCGCCGTATTGTTGAAGGGACCAGTAGGAGCTATATTGACCTTTTGCCCTGTGGCCATCTTTATTTGCATGGAACGCAGGTGGCATATGCTGAGAAGTGTGTTTCTAGGTAGGGGAATGATATTATTTCTCGTTCTCACAGTGCCCTGGTTTGTAGCTGCTACCGTAGAGACCAATTTTCGATTCTTCCATAGGTTTGTTCTTGAAGAAAATCTATCCCGTTTCACGAGCATGATTCCCGGTGGAACCTTCAAGAATTTTAGCCACCATCCAATGAACAGATATTTTTTGTATTTCTTGGCCGGATTTTTCCCGTGGAGCATAATATGGCCTTTTTGGGTGTATGAGGTAGTAAGAAATTGGAATGAGAAAGACAGCAGGGCCAAGCTGTTTTTTATTTATTTTTCATTTATATTTATATTTTTCACCATGGCTATTTCAAAGAGAAGCGATTATATCTTGCCCTTATATCCTGCGGGGGCTTTTCTTACAGCCCAATTTATCCTCAAAGGGCAAAAAAGGTGGCGAGTTGAGGCACCTTATGTTGCATTTTTTGCAGTAATGTTTATAGCAGCTACACTATTGAGTGCATTGTCCTTTGCCTTGATATTCCATGGCCCAGAGGGATTACCCCATTTTCTTTCCAGGTTAAAAAAATTGGAATTGTATTCCTTCCTGTTATTAAAATACCCTTACCTTGTTGCCACACTGGTTCTGTTAGCCACTGTCAATTTTGTCGGCCTGATTTCATTGTGTGTGGGGAGGAAAAAACGGC
>QMLZ01000307.1 GCA_003646995.1 Deltaproteobacteria bacterium
GCATATTGGGGGTGGTTATGATTTCCCATGGGGAAGGGTAAAATTGACTATCGCTCATCATGGTTCAGCCCTTCCAGATGGAAGCTACGGAGGGAATCCGTGCGGATTTCTTCTCTACATCCAAAACAAAAAAATATATCATGCCTGCGACACTGGTCTCTTTTACGACATGAAGCTCATTGGTGAAGAAGGTATTGATCTTGCTATCCTTCCCATAGGCGACAATTTCACTATGGGCCCCGATGATGCCTTAAGGGCAGTGAAGCTGATACAACCTGCCAAAGTAATTCCCATCCATTATGACACCTTTGATGTCATAAAACAGGATCCCAATGCCTGGGCCGAGAGAGTGAAAGCGGAGACCGGATCCCAGCCTTTAGTTATGACCCCGGGAGAATCGATACTCTTATAGGATTGCTTCCTAGGATTAATAGCAAGGCACCCAGCTTGATTGCTGGGTGCCTTGCGTTGAGAACTTGTCCAACCCCTCCCCCTCATGAAATCCAAAGTGTGATCCCATTACTCAATGGCCCCTTCCTTTGACGGCTCTTTTTTCTAATCACGCCAACGCACTTCTCGATCATTGGCGCTCAGTCCACATGCCAACCATCAGTTTTCAAGAATTATGGGACGAATCCGATGTTATATGTTGAGATCTTTACACTGCTGAGGCAAAAATGGAACGACAAGACCTCATAATGCCGGCTGCCATACCTCAGCCGGATGAGATGAAGATCAATCCCTTGACCCTATCCTTTGAACCAGATCTAGAGGAAAAATTTAGGGAGGATTACTATTTCAACTCCCTCCGAATGGTACGGATATCACTGCTCGCGGGCATGTTCCTTTACGGTTTTTTCGGCCTGTTAGATGCAGTCTTGGTACCCGAAATCAAGCTAAAACTTTGGGTAATCAGATTCGGTATTGTCTGGCCTACCTTGCTCGGGGTGATCCTGTTTTCGTATACGGGCATGTTTAAAAAGCTTTTTCAACCCGTAGTAGCTCTCGCCATGTTAGTTGCTGGGGGCGCTATTATATATATGATAGCAATCCTGCCAGCCCCTGTGAACCAGACCTATTATGCCGGCCTCATACTGGTGTTCATTTGGGGATATACCTTTACCAGAACACGATTCATTTGGGCCACGCCTGCGGGATGGCTCTTGGTAGCCCTTTACGAAATAGTAGCAATGCAAGTCTCTAAAACGCCTACACCGGTCTTGCTAAACAACAATTTCTTTTTTATCAGCTCCAACCTCGTGGGCATGTTCGCCTGCTACTTCATAGAATACTATGCAAGACGAGACTTTTATTTGGCCTTTCAGCTGGAAAAAGAGCAAGAGAAAGTCAGGTCTGCCAATGAGAGACTGGAGAAAATCGTAAGGCAAAGAACCGCTGAACTGATCAAAAAGAACGAAGAATTAAGGCAGGAAATAGAAGAACGAAAGAGGGCTGAAAAAAGGAGGGCTGAACTTGAATCCAAACTCCAAGAGGCCCAGAAAATGAAGGCCCTTGGCACATTAGCAGGTGGCATAGCCCATGACTTTAATAACATCCTTATGGGTATTCAAGGTAACACCTCTCTTATGCTCTTGGACCTTGATCCATCCCACAGCCACTATGAAAAACTGAAAAACACAGAACAATACGTCCTAAGAGGTTCAGAGCTGACCAGACAGCTCCTGGGCTTTGCTAGAGGAGGAAAATACGAGGTCAAACCTACCGCTCTAAATGAGTTGATCCAGAAAAGCGCTGAGATGTTTGGAAGGACTAAGAAAGAAATATCAATTAACTATTCTTTTCAAGACAATCTTTGGACCGTAAATGTTGACCAAGGTCAGATTGAGCAGGTGCTTCTCAATCTCTTTGTCAACGCCTGGCAAGCCATGCCCGGAGGGGGCCACCTTTACATTAGCACCCAAAACGTAGAGATCACAGATCCTCCATCTGACGAGATAAGCCCTGGCAAATACGTAAAAACCAGCGTTAGAGACACCGGAATAGGAATGGACCAAAAGACCATGAAGCGCATCTTTGATCCATTCTTCACCACAAAGGAGATGGGCCGGGGAACTGGCCTTGGTCTAGCCTCAGCCTATGGAATAATCAGGAACCATGATGGCTTCTTTGAAGTGGAAAGCAAGGTCGGTGAAGGCAGCACCTTCTCCTTTTGTCTGCCAGCGAGTAACTGCGCCGTGGCCAATCAGGACAGGGGCGAAGAAAAACGGTTATTCAGGGGCAATGAAACAATCCTCGTTGTAGACGACGAGGCCGCTGTATTGGACGTTGCATGTGGGATGCTAGAAAAGCTGGGATACGACGTATTACCGGCAAATTCGGGGCAAGAAGCCATACGATTGTATGGAGAAGCCAAGGATAGAGTAGATTTGGTGCTCTTGGATGTAATTATGCCCGGGATGAGTGGGAGAGAGACTTTTGAAAATCTAAGGAAAATAGATCCAGGCGTAAAGGTGCTTTTGTGCAGTGGTTACAGCGTGGCTGGAGAGGCAAGTAAGATAATTGCGATGGCCTGCTCCGGCTTTGTTCAAAAACCATATGACATCTATAAACTTTCGCAAAAGATCAGAGAAGCATTGAACAACAGGAGTGGGCATTAGGTACGGAGAGCTTAGATGGCTGAGCTTGACAACAGATTTGCACAAAGATTTAAGGAGCTTGAAAATGGGCACGTGAGGCTTAAAGACAAGCTCAACAAGATTAGGGTAAGGGGTGATGACCTAGAGCAGCTTCTTAGAGAAGAAATAGAGAAATATGAGCCCTGGCGTTTTGAGTTAATGGATGAGCTTGGGGAAATAGCAGAGGGTTTCAGCGCCGAGCAATCCACCCAACACCGTGAATTCATCAAAAGGTCCACTTACTATAAAATTGTGCAAGAAGCACCGTTTTATTGGCAAATCATGAACAAGCCAAACGGGTATGCTGGCGATGCCCAAATGATGAGCTTTATTTATAGGAATCAATTTGAAGGCCAAACTCCCTTTGGCATGTTTTTGCACAAGCATGCGGTATCAACTAAGGCCTGCCAGGCAGTGCGAAACAGGAAACTGTACCTGAGGCAGCAACTGGTTGACCTTGGCGAAGGATATGTGCTGAGCTTGGCAGCTGGCCCGGCACAGGAGATGAAAGAAATACTGGACATATATCCTGACAATCATTACAAGTTTCTCGCTCTAGATCACGACATGGAAACACTCCGAAAATATGATGTTTCTAATCATGAACCTCGATTCAAGTATGCCCTGGCCAATGCGTTTCAGATTATTGCAGGCAATTACATAACCGCTAAACCCAGGAAACCCCTTGTAAAGTTTTGCGTGCCTAGAAAAGACTTCAGTGGGTTCCGCAGAATCTTGGCACCGGTCAAATACGAACTGGAGTATCTTCAGAAGAAACACTACGATTTGATATATAGCTCCGGTCTTTATGATTACATTAAGACATTTCCCCTTGATGACACCAAAGGCACTGTAGCTCTTACCAAAAATCTATTTGAACTAGTAAAACCAGGGGGTCATCTTATTGTAGGAAATTTCAGCCCCAATAATCCCAGGGATCTGAAATTTCCCATGGACTATATTTATCAATGGCACTTAATCTATAGGACCAAAGAGGAAATGTTGGATTTCGCTCGTGCAATTCCAGAAGGGGAAATAGAGTACATCGACATTATAGAGGAGCCTCTAGGCATCAACTATTTCTTGAAAATTAGGAAACGATCGATACAAGCAGGGGCGCCCCTTTCCAGAGAAGTGCTTGCCAATTTTCTTATGTGATGAGGGTCAAGGACTTTTTAGTAGGACACCTTTAGGGTCTTGCAGAATTTCTCCAAACTGATTTGTTACTCCTCATGATTCATTGAAGAATTGAGATGCTTTCTTACCCGCAGTTCGTACTCCACTTTGGCTCTCTTATGACAAAACTCACCACTTTTTCTTGCGGATAATGTTGAAGACAAGCCACAGGCCTAGAATCGCAGACACGAGATAGCCCACAATACCAAGGGCTGGAAAACCAAACAGCAGGGGCTTTACTCCCGTTGTAATGATCATGGAAGATCCTATGATAAGGGCAGCAATGATGATTCCAAAAGTGAGACGATTCGTTATTGTCTCGAGCGTTCTTCTCAGCCCCGAA
>QMLZ01000308.1 GCA_003646995.1 Deltaproteobacteria bacterium
GATTTATGACGAGAGTGGAAATGCCATAGGCATTGACGGGCTAATAGTTACTGGCTATGGCCAATATGATGTAGACTTTCTTTATGACAGTTTTAATGATCTCTGGCCCGACGAAGGCCCAGATCCTGAGTTCTGGGGAGACGAGAGCGGGGCCCAAGCTGCCTCGGATGCGATTAATAGTGTTTTGAATGAAGAAAGCCCGGTGCCAGCGGTTACAACAGATAGTTTATGGGTTTACAATGTTCCGTTTCAAGAAACAGAAGACGGAAAAATAGAAGTTGTAGTAAATATATTGCACGCCGATATTGGTAGATGGTGGGGTAGAAACAGCTCAACCGGGACACTAGATCCTGATGTTGATCGCTCATATGCCAAGTTTACTATCGTCCCCATTCCCCCGGCCCTTTTGCTTCTTGGTTCGGGGCTTGTTGTGATTGTGGGGATTCGAAGAAAGACCGGGGCAAAATAAGAGGTATGCAAGGGGGTATGCCAGATACCCACTTGATACCCACAAAAATACGCCTTTACACCTTGATCTATTATGGTAACGTCCGAAGGAAAGGCCAAAAAATAAAAACCAATTCGATTTTTCGAAAGGAGTTTTGAAAAGGAGTACATGTTTCCAACCATAAAAAATCACTAGGGGAAGGGTGAAACTTTTTCGCTTGTTACACCCAACCAGAACCATCTCAACATTTACCACGTCCTCATGTGATTTTTAATGGATGCCCGATAGTTTGAGAATTAATCGGGTGGAGGGCCGTGCTGGGAAGCAGACGTTGACAGCAAATCCTCAAGCGTTGAGCAAATTGCATGAGGACTTTTTCATTCTACTCTCTCACCCCAGCCTCAACAGTAACCACATAAAGTAATTCCTGCCAGTTAGTGTCAGCGGTAGCACCCCTAACTGTCAGCATGGGGAAAGAAAGGGGTTAGGTGGTTAAGTTTTAGGTGTGAGGTTTTAGGTGATTAAGTCTTAAGTATTTGGATGCCATGGTAATCAGGAAAATCTTGCTGGCGGGTAACACTTAGCACCTAACACCTGGACAATAAACACGTATGATGACTTCTATAGTCAGGAGTTTGCAATAACCAGTGACTATGATCCTTACTTGGATATTGAATATAATGCCGATGCCATCCCCGATGGAGCCTGGTTCCTTAGGTCGGGCTTGATCGGGTTGGTGGTAAGGTGAGTTTAGAAAGTATGGGGCGAATAAAGAAAGATACTATTGGCAATGTGAGAACTAAGCTAATAATTTTTATATATTTTTTTACTTATGACAAGGGAAAGGAGGAGAATTATGAAAAGGCTACGACTTATAATTCTTGCGATCGTGTGTCTTCTTATGCCAGGAAACATTCATGCTTCCACAGTAGTTTTAGGTGATCCCCAAAACTGGGGCACTGGATGGCCATTCACACTGTATTATGGATCAGGAGGAGGCACTAGATATCAACAAGTATATGATGAGGAGGAATTTCCTTCGAGTCCTATGGAAATCACTGACATTAGCTTCTTTCCCAGGGAAGGTGCTAAATGGCGTGAGGGAACCTACAAATTGTATTTATCAGTTACTTCAAAATCGGTCAATGGACTGGATACATCTAACCTTGACAATAATGTGGGGGTTAATGAGCAGCTTTTCACTTCTGTATCGCTATCTGGCCTTATCGGTTCAACCAAATACACGTTTACGGGTAATAGTCCATATACTTACGACCCCTCTGTTGGAAACCTTTTGCTTGACATCCGAATATCGAACATTGGTGTAAATGGTGCAGGAGCTTTTGATGGTCGTACTTGGGACTCTGATGGTGAATTCAGTGTGGCTCACAACTTTGGGGGGACCCTCTTCAACAATCGTGGTCTAGTGACCGAGTTTCAGTACAATTCCGTTCCTGTTCCTGGTGCCATTTGGCTTCTTGGCTCAGGGATCATTGGGCTTGTTGCATTCAGAAGGAGAAAGAGCTGAACGGATGGTGAGATAAATAGCTTAACTCACTGGGGAAAAGTACAAAGCACGCGGTTCGAAAGAAGGTGTTAATTCATACATAAAGTTTCTTGTTAGAAGAAATAGTTAAGAAGAATTTCGGGTCAGAGGATCTCTGAAAAGCCAAGCAAAAGACTGCCGAACTCCCACAGACCTTTTATTTTGGACAGGAAGAGACCTTTGAAGCTCTACACTTTTAGAGCGTTACATCGTCCAAGATGGTCACCTCAGGCTATCTTCAGCGATAGCGCAGGGAGGTAGGTAAATGATGGAAGAGAGATTATTGCTACGAGTGCTTTTACTGGTTTCTTTGATGGTCGTGGGTCTATCGGCAGGGCAGGCAGCAGCGGCAACACTGACTATCACAGAGGAATGGAATGTCACAGAGGTATACTTTACAGTCACTAATGACGGTTATACGGATATCTGGGAATTTGCCATCGGCAATAATGGTGCGGCGGATGCATGGGTTAACGGCTCTGCTTCCAATCCGCCATCATCTCTCACCGAGGGATTTGTGGCAATAAAGAAAAAAGGACATTGGGTGACGTCAAACTATGCTGAAGACCGATCTTTAGCTTGGCTGGACAACGCATTAGGTTTTGACAGCTATACAAGTGCATTCCTCTATACATCTTGGGGGTATTGGGATGATGGTTACAATGGGTATCTGGATACCGGTTTCACCAATGGATACAGAGGAACCACCTGAGGTGGCGGCTCTCCTTTTGCCGCTTACTCCGAAAGTGCGGGGCTAGGTAATCCTATCACCGGCGAAACCACTGCTGTCCCCATACCATCAGCTCTCCTGCTACTTGGATCGGGGCTCATTGGGCTTGTGGCAGTTGGCAGCAGAAGGAGGAAATCTTAACACGGTGAGGACGTAAGCAAAAAAGGCCATTGTAAGTGCCAGCCGATGGTGTTCATAAGCTCCATACCCCCATAGGTGACGGAAAAGCAATTGCAGCAAAGTGCATAGTCTTTTTCATGGTTGGTTAACTCAACCGTGAAAAAACAGAAGACTTGGCGGCCTTCGCGCCCCTGCAGTTCATCTTTAAAATCAAACTAGAACTTGACACCTTTCCTAAAAACTATCCGGCTTCCGGCTCCCAGGATGACAAAAGATACCTCTGGGAGCATATGGGAGTACAGCAAATACCCACTTCATACCCACAAAAATACACCTTTACTTTTGACCTTGCTTTTGAAAGAAAAGTCATCAAGCACCAACCATTGGGCTGTTTGGTCTGCCCCCGTGGCCAGCTTTTTGGTGGTGCGGCAGTTGGACTCGGGCCTGTTCGGGCTTGTGGCGGTCAGGAGAAGGAGAGGTTAAATACTGGCACAGCTTGAAGAAAGGAGGTTTATGATGAAAGGATCAGGATGGAAGAAGAAGGTGCGCCGGGGCTTGGCTGCTGCCTGCCTTGCGGTGGGCCTCACCATGGCAGGATGGGGAGGCCCTGGAGTGGACAAAGCAGAGGCGTGGTGGACGTTGGGCCCCGAGTACTCGGGCTGGGTAACCCCGGATCATAATTTGAACAATGTGTATATCGGGTTCAGCTATTATCTCAATGGCTCTGGCTCTTCGACTAACACCGAGGTGTATCACATTACAGATTCCATCGAAGCCGACGATACTGTCTATTTTGAAGGGCACCTTCTTTGGCATTTAGATGGGGATAATATTGACTGGGGTAAGCCTGTCGAATACGTGGTACTGGGAGTCTACGACAATGATAATGACCTGGTAACAGTAAGCTTTGATTCTACCTGGGCGACAAATAATGCCATCGGGTATTCGTGGGATAGTGTATTCGCTTATAACTACACAGAAAGAGAAATAGCCAATGCCCTTGAAACTGAAAACTTAACTACCCTGGCGGACTTTATTTCTGACTATTTTGATTCCGAAGACCGGTGGGCCGATAACGGCGATACCTCCACGTTGGTGAAGTTCTCTGATGGAGAAGCAGGCGGCAGTGCCTGGGCCGAAGCTACCCCCGTTCCCATCCCCGGAGCCGTGTGGCTGCTGGGCTCGGGGCTGATCGGGCTTGTGGCGATACGGAGGAGAAAACCTAAGGCCTAAAATATTAAGATGCTTCTTTCAGCGTGCATGATCGCTCGGGA
>QMLZ01000309.1 GCA_003646995.1 Deltaproteobacteria bacterium
CAGTGGTGCATGGTCCTTTATTTTCCACGGTGTTTCCGAAAGTCTGAAAGGCGCGCCGGGATACCTTAAGGTGCCGGTATCCGGGTGCTCAACATCTATAAAAAATGGCCTTTCTTTAAAATGCTCCTCATTTATCACATCACCTATATCCTGGACCGGCGTAAAAGGAAGATGGTTTTCACGAGCTATGGCAAAGAACTCTTCTTTGGTATGCTCCTTCAACCAGGGGACGATTCGGTTGTCTAGTTCTTCTGCATACTTGATGGCCATCTCCCGTCTGTCTTTAAATCTTGGATCATTGGCATACCAATCGGGTATTTTCCCGCCCCCCATAATCTCAAGGAATCTCTTCCACTGGAAACCCATTATAGCAACAAGCCAGACATAACCATCCTTACACGGCAATATCACTGTAGGATATACACTACCCGAAGTCCGATAGCCGCTCCGTGTCTTCTTCATCCCCTTAAAAACATAGGCAGAGATTAACTGACCGGTCACAGCCCCAGCCCAGGTGTCAAGCTCGGAAACATCAATATGCTGTCCGCGTCCTGTCTTATCGCGCGCAATCAATGCAGTAGTAGTAGCAAGGGCTGCCATCCCCCCTGATTGATAATGCCCCAAACTTAGCGGTGCGGTTATTGGTGTCCTACGGGGTTCACCAACAGTGAGACTGAACCCACCCATGGCAGCAGTATTGATAGCCTCGCCTTTATAATCCCTGAGGGGTCCGGTCTGCCCGAAAGGGGTGATCGAGGTAACGATCAATCCTGGATTCATTTTTTTTAGAGTCTTGTAATCAAGCCTTAACTCATCCATTAATTTAGGGGAATTGTTTTCTATAAAAATATCAGCCTTTTTCAACAGCTCTAACAGTATCTCATAGCCCCTGTGCGTTGTAATATCTAATGTCATCCCCAGTTTATTGGTATTCAGGCAAAGGAAAAGTCCGCTCCGCTCAAGGTGTGGGGTATCGTTTGGGAATGGCCCAAAACTCCTTGAATCGTCGCCGACTTTCGGTTTTTCAATCTTAATTACTTCAGCCCCAAGGTTAGCCATCATCTGGCCACAATAGGGGCCTGATATTAAATTGGCTAGCTCAACCACCTTTAACCCCTTAAAAATTTCCTCGGTCAATTGTCTACCTCCACATTATGAAAGATTTCAAAACACTTCCGTGCACTTTTTTTGATCAATTTCTGCACGAAACAAAAGGAATGTCCTTTATTCAACTTTTTGGTCCAAATTTATCATAGCGATAACTTATGCCCATAAGCCAAACGTCAAAATCACAAGTTAATTATGCAACTAAAGTGCCAGCTTATGAAGATTTCAAATTGAACTTAAATAATAGGGATTTAAGTCATATTGAATCCCCAATTTGGATATGATATTGTATAATATACTGTTCCCTAAGCTCAATATATTGTTCAAAAAGGGTTGATATAGAATTGAATTTGTGCCATAATATTATTATTTGCAGTAAATGAGACCTGGAGATTCACATGGACAAAAAGGGCAACTCTTCAACTGATAGATATCACCATGTGTTAGCCCTGGCAGCACTATTTGAGGGAAATTTTTCCATTGATTGGCTTGTGGAGTTGAGCCAAAGCAGAGTATCCGAAATCCTCTTTGCGCTGGAAGAAGAGACTCAACGCGGTTTATTGGCCAGGAAGGAACCAGGAGTTTTTTGTTTTAGAGATTTAAGTAAACAACAAAAATATCAGGGCCTGCTCTCTGCAAAAGAGAAGAAGAAGCTGCATCGGCATATCGCGGGCCTTCTTATGAGAGAGCTTCCGGAAGATAACAGCAAAGCCCAAGCCCTGGCCCATCATCTCCTCCATATCACCAACGATGCGGAAGGATGTCGTTGGCTGATAAAGGCAGGCGATGCCTACCTCAAGTCCTACGGCATTGAGAAGGCCTTGCAGTGCTATGCAAAGGTAGTTTTGGACTTATCGAGGTTACGCGGAGAAGAAGCAGATTGGGTTTTTGTTGAAGCGGCCCTCAGATATTCAAAGATATCCACAGGCAGACACAATACCGTAAAGGTCCTATCCACCCTCAGGGAAGCCATGGTGAGGGCAAAAAGATGGAACCGGCAAACATGCCAGGCGCTGCTGGAAATGCATATAGCCAAAAACGAATGGATGTGCTCTCAATATGAGAACGCACTGAAACATTTCGAAAAGGGGTGGTCTGTGGCCACCAACCTGAATGACCCCAAGCTGCTGGGTTCGGCCACAACCTTTAGCACCTTCTTTCTTTATTGGCAGGGTCGTTTTAGAGAGGTTATCCACACTTACGAGAAGTCCATACCGGACATAGAAAAGTATCCGCAGGGTAAATTTCCTCTTTTGGCCGCTATAACGGTGGGCCGCTGTTATGCGCAAATCGGACAAGTCAGTCAAGGGCTGGGGATGATAGATGCAATCCTGAAATACTGCCAGGAAATAGGGTACAGAAGCATGGCAGCCTATGCAGGAGCCACCATGGGAGCAGTCATGATGAATATTGGTTCAATTGAGGATGCACTGCAATACCTCGAATATTCACTGGAAGATGCAAAATATGGGCACAATGATTGGGTTAGGATCGTGGGAAATCTGTCGCTCGCTTTTGCCTATTATCTCAAAGAAAAGGACAGGCAATCTATCGTTCACCTTCGTAGATTTTTGCAGCAAAGCAGCCATGTCAAGGTGATCGTTAGGCCATACCCCTATCTGATGGAACTCTGCTGGGCCATGGAACAAGCTAAACTGCCGCTTATGGCCGGAGTTTCTCTTGAAGAGGAGGTCAAACAGTCAATAGATAGTAAAAACATTTTTATGAAAGGGGTAGCCTACAGATATCAAGCCCTGCTTCAAAAACGCCAAAATAAGCCCCACGAAAGGATCATGAAATCCCTCAACATCTCATTGAAATGGCTTGAAGAGTCTGGTGATCAGATCGAACAGGCCAGAACACAACTGGAAATAGCACGTCAGTATTTGTTGCTTGGAAACGAAGAGAAAGCAAAAGAAACGGCGGTAAAGGCTTACGAGAAGCTGTCCCCAATCAACCAGGCGCTGTTTCCAGATGATCTCAGATCGTTTATTAATGTCTCTTCCCTTGACAGAAATCTCCTTGATGAGATCATGAAATTGAGTCAGGAGGTAGTAACTATACGGGAAAACAGGGATCTGGTTCAGCACATTATCTCAACTGCGAATCGAATCACGGGGGCGGAGCGAGGCGCTATTTTCCTGCTGGAAGGTGATGGGAATCCTCCCGGACTTCGATTAAGAGCTTCTAAAAACCTCATTTCTAAACACGTTACGGATCCGGGGTTTGAGGCTTCCATGAAGATGATCAAGGATGTGGCCCTAACAGGCCAAGGTCGTATGCAAGTAATCAATAAGGCAGAGATTCTCAACCCGATTTCCGATGGAACGATTCGCTCCCGCATTGCTGTTCCTATGCTCCTCAGGGATGAAGTTATAGGGGTTCTTTACCATGACAACCGTCTTTTGACCAGCGCCTTTAGGGAATCCGACCTGGAATTTCTTGCCTATTTTGCAGCTCAGGCAGCCTTTGCCCTGGATAATGCCGCAGCCTACGAAGAGATCAACCGGTTGAATCAAAAACTCAGAGAGGAGAAGCTATATTACAAAGAACAGCATATCCAGGAATTCCACTTCGATGATATTATAGGGGAGAGCCCCGCTATAAAGCGTGTGATGGCCAAGGTGGATCAGGTTGCCAACACAGACGCCAACGTGCTAATCTTGGGCGAAACCGGCGTGGGCAAAGAATTGGTGGCCAGGGCTATTCACCGTAACAGCAATCGACGTGACAATCCATTTATCCGGGTAGACTGCAATGCCGTTCCGGATAGCCTTATCCCCACCGAGCTCTTCGGACACGAGAAAGGGGCCTTTACAGGAGCGGATCAACGACGGATCGGAAGATTTGAACTAGCTGATGGGGGCACTCTTTTTCTGGATGAGATTGGTGACCTGTCTTTAGATGCCCAGGTGCGTTTGCTACGAGTCCTGCAAGCCAAAGAATTCGAACGGGTTGGGGGAAACGAAACACTCCATTCAGACTTTCGCCTTGTGGCCGCGACCAA
>QMLZ01000310.1 GCA_003646995.1 Deltaproteobacteria bacterium
CCCGACGACTACATGCCACGCACCAATTACGTGCCTGACTGCCACCCAGACGAGTACCTGCGAAGAACGCCAAAGGTGCCGTGGGGGGACAGGAAGCCTGTCACATACTACTTCAGGCTAATCTTTAGGGGAATGTTATCGCAATCGGGCGAGAGAACGCTGGTAGGAACAATCTTACCACCTTATGCAGGCCATATAAACGGCGCACAAACCACTGTTTTTCCAGATTTGCAGACCCTTATCTCCGCTTGTTTTATTAGCATTTCAATCATTTCTGACTTCTACATAAAAACGACTGGACGAAACAATCTCCATTTCACTTGGCACAATTTGCCGCTAATTCAGCCGGGGCTATCAGCAATAACACGAGTTCTAGGGCTAACTTGCGTATCGTCCCACTACGCCGACCTCTGGTCCTCATGCTGGAACCCCGCCTTCAAGACCGACCGCTGGACCAAATCCGATCCCAGGCTTCCTGACTCTCATTTTGCAAACCTCACCCCAACATGGCACCGCAACTGCGCCTTGCGGACCGATTATGCTCGGCGCCAGGCACTTGTGGAGATTGACGTGCTGGCTGCCATGGCCCTGGGACTCACTATAGAAGAGCTCAAGACCATTTACCGGGTGCAGTTTCCTGTCCTTCGTATGTATGAGGCGGATACTTGGTATGATCAGAAAGGCCGGATCGTTTTTACATGCAACAAAGGACTGACAGGGGTAGGGTTTTCCCGGGCAGAGTGGAACCAAATCAAGGACATGAAAAGCGGCACTGTTGAGCGTAGCATTCTTGACGATACTCTTCCAGGTGGACCACGGGAGCGTACCATTATCTACCAAGCCCCCTTCGACCGCTGTGACCGGGAAAAGGACTATGAAATTGCCTGGAAGGAATTTGAGATGCGCCGAAAGTATGTGCCTGAAAGATAAGATAAATTGGAATAAGCAAGACAGCCTGCTCAGCTTATGATAATTAAAGTTCCCATTCAGGGAACATTTTTATTGACAAAGAAATGGGAACATATTAGATTATGCATGTCATCAAGAGAAGAACGCTGATCGAATTTTATAAACGGCCGGGCTGCCGGGATTCTGAAGGCCCCCTGAAGGCATGGTTCCAGGAAGCTAAGTCGGCAGACTGGAAATCACCAGCAGATATCAAGAAGCAATATGCTTCTGCGAGTATCCTGAGAAATAACCGTGTAGTTTTCAATATCGGGGGCAACAAATATCGCCTGGTAGTGAAAATCAACTATGTTACGAAAACTGTTTTCATACGCTTTATTGGGACGCACAAAGAGTATGACAAGATAGATGCAGAGGTGATCTAATGGTGAGCAGGCTTATCAAAACACAACAAGATTACGAGCGCGCACTTTCAAGGATTGAAAACCTGATGGATGCAGAGGCAGAGACGCCCGAGGCGGATGAGCTTGAACTCCTTACCGCTCTTGTCGAGATGTACGAGGATCGTCACTACCCAATCAGTCCGCCTGATCCCATTGACGCGATCAGATTTCGCATGGAGCAACTCGGCCTTAAACCAAAGGATTTGATCCCCTATCTTGGTAGCCGCAGCAAGGTGTCAGAGATCTTGAGCAGGAAAAGGCCCTTAACGCTTTCAATGATACGTTCCCTGCACAAAGGTTTGGGTATTCCCGCGGAGGTGCTCCTAAAGGAACCAAGGACTGATTTTCCAGAGGAAATGTTTAAGGCGGATTGGTCAAGGTTCCCCCTATCTGAAATGGTAAAACGCTGTTGGATATCGAAAGTTCCAGACCTCAAAGAGAGAGCCGAGGAACTTATGCGCGATTTTATTGCTAGGGCCGGGGGACCGCAGGCCATTGAGGCGGCCTTTTTGCGGAGAGGTAACCGCGGCAGATGTAATACAAAAACAGACCATTATGCCCTGGCCGCATGGTGTATGAGGGTAATCAGCCTTGCACGTCAAAGGCCTCTTAACAGGGTTTTTGTCAAGGGTTCGGTTAAAATTTCCACAATGCGGGAGGTGGCGCGTTTGAGCTATTTTGAAAACGGCCCCCTCCTGGCCAAGGAGTATCTCGAAAAACAGGGCATCCATCTTATTGTGGTCCGCCATTTGCCCAAGACCTATATGGATGGGGCTGCCTTGCTCATGCCCGATGGAACACCTGTAATCGGACTGACGCTTCGATACGACCGGCTGGATAATTTCTGGTTTTGCCTTCTTCATGAACTTGCGCATGTGGCCCAGCATCTTTCACCGTCCAACACCATTATTGTGGACGATCTGGACTTGCGCCTACACGAAGTGGAGAAGGAGGACAGGATAGAAAAAGAGGCCGATGCTTTGGCGATGGAGGCCCTTATTCCAAAAAAGGTCTGGGATAAAAGATGTAAGGAAAGGAAAATGACAACTGCAATGCTCATGGAGCTGGCTGAGAAACTAAAGATACATCCGGCAATCATAGCAGGGCGTGTGCGCTTTGAACAAAATAACTACAGGCTGTTTTCCAGGTATGTCGGCAATAAAAAAGTTAGAATGTTATTCTCAGAAGGCTGTGTTGCAGGAGCTATGTAAAAGGAAATGATTCCATCTGTTTTGGCTCAACATGTGCGACAAGGGATTGAAGACTTCTTGCGCACTACTTTTCCGGTATCAACCCCCTTCTTCCATGGTATGCTGGATCACCTCCTGGATGAGGAAGGAGAGGTTTTCAAGGGACCGTATCTGTCTATACAACTCCCTTTCAGACAGGGTGAGGGTGGGTCAGATTTTTTCCCGGACGCACCGCTTAAATTCCGACCTTATCTTCACCAGGAAAAGGCCTTCAGGCGCCTGTCCAGTCCGAATCCTCGCTCCACAATAATTGCTACGGGCACAGGATCAGGTAAGACTGAATGTTTTCTCTATCCCATCCTTGACCATTGTTACAGACACCGGGGGGAACCCGGCATTAAGGCAATTCTCATCTACCCAATGAACGCCCTTGCCACAGACCAGGCCGGGCGCCTCGCAAGGATTATTTATAACAACCTGAATCTAAGAGGCCATATCACCGCAGGACTCTATGTAGGACGGAGCGAAAGGGAGCCGGCCATGGTAATGGGTCCTGACAGCATCATTAAGAATAAAGAAACCATGCGCCTGAGCCCTCCAGATATTCTGTTGACCAACTACAAGATGCTGGATTACCTCCTTATTCGCCCAAAGGATTATCCCCTATGGAGGCAGAATGGTCCAGAGACACTTCAATACCTTGTAGCCGATGAACTACATACCTTTGACGGCGCCCAGGGCACAGACCTTGCCTGTTTGGTCCGCAGGCTCGAGGCGAGGCTGGGCACACCCAAAAGATCTCTTTGCTGTGTTGGCACATCTGCCACCTTGGGCAGTGAAGAAGAACAAAAAGATGTACTGAAATACGCAAGTTTGCTTTTTGGCGAACCATTTGATGAAGATGCTGTGATTACAGAGTCACAGTTGACTGCCGGAGAGTTCTTGGAAAAAAGCCTTATATATAGGGTCGAAATTGTTCCTCCGGAAAGGGCGGATCTCTTGGACCCCGGGTTTTATGATGATTATCAATCTTATATCCGATCACAGCATGAATTATGGTTTGGACAAAGAATCGAAAAGGAGAATTTTAAACAGGACCAATGGCGCGTGGAGCTGGGTAAAAAACTTAAAGAGCATCTTTTCTTTCAAAACCTGCTTAAGGCCCTAGGCGGGAAGGTCAAAAGCTATGACCAAGTTCTTGCTAAATTAGAAAAAGTAACTTTGGAACTGAGGGAAGGTTCACGCACATATCAGACTCGTCTCCTTGATAGCCTTCTTTCCCTTGTTTCAGAGGCACGCACATGGGCCCCTAAGGGTAGCGAAAAACAGACACGGCCTTTTTTAAACGTACGGCTGCACTTATGGTTGCGAGAACTACGCCGCATGGTTGCTAAGGTGTCCCGCCAACCGCGTCTTAGGTTCTCAGATGACCTAAATGAAGAACAACTGAGAACCCATCTTCCCGTGATACATTGCCGCGAATGCGGCAGCATGGCGTGGGCTGGCATAAAACGCCAAAATGATAGTTCTGTCAATCCTGATCTTCAAAGTTTTTATATAGGGTTCTTTA
>QMLZ01000311.1 GCA_003646995.1 Deltaproteobacteria bacterium
ATCTTTTCTCGCCCATAAAGGTAGGCAACATGGAGCTGCGTAACCGCATCGTCATGACTGCAATGCACCTGGGGTATACACCCGAAGGCGAGGTAACGGATCGGCTGTTGAATTTTTACGAGGCCAGGGCAAAAGGTGGTGTCAGCCTTATTATCGTGGGCGGATGCCCTATTGATGAATACGGCGGCATGGCCGGCATGATTGATATTAGTCAAGACAAATTCATCTCAGGACTCAAAAGGCTTACCGGTACTGTTCAGGCCCATGGCGCAAAAATTGCGGCCCAACTCTACCAGGCAGGGCGTTATGCCTTCTCAGCCATGATTGGCGGGAGAAAACCATTTTCTGCCTCTGCTGTGCGCTCACGCCTAACCGGTGAGACGCCCAGAGCTTTAGAGCTCCATGAGATTCCGGCAGTTCAGGATAAGTTTGCCGAGGCTGCTGCAAGGGCCAAGAAGGCGGGCTTCGACGCGGTAGAGATTCTGGGCAGCGCTGGGTATCTTATCTGTCAATTCCTTTCGCCACTTACAAATAAGAGGGATGATGAATATGGTGGCCCCCTGGAAAACCGCATGAGGTTTGGTATCGAGGTGGTACAGAAGGTCAGGGCCGCAGTGGGCCCGGACTATCCTATCCTTTTTCGTATTGCCGGTAACGACTTTATGGAAGGCGGCCATACGAACCGTGAGGCAAGAATATTTGCAGCGGAACTTGAAAAGGCGGGTGTGGACCTTTTTAACGTAACGGGGGGATGGCATGAAACCAGGGTACCACAACTCACCATGTTTGTGCCAAGGCGAGCATTTGTGTACCTGGCCGAGGGTATCAAATCGGCAGTTTCTGTCCCAGTGCTCGCAAGCAACCGCATAAATGATCCGAGCATTGGTGAGGAGATCATACGCAATGGAGAGGCTCATCTAGTTACAATGGCCAGGGCGCTTATTGTGGATCCTGAACTTCCCAACAAGGCAGCCAGTGGTAAAAGACACCTTATCTACCATTGTGTGGCATGCAACCAGGGCTGTTTCGATAATATCTTTCAGTTGAAGCCTGCATCTTGCCTTGTAAACCCACGGGCAGGAAGAGAGCGGGAGCTTGCAATTGAACCAGCAGCGGCGAAAAAGAAAATACTGGTAGTTGGTGGAGGTCCTGCGGGGATGAAAGCGGCCTGCACTGCTGCAGAGCGGGGACACAAGGTTATTCTGGTTGAAAAGGCAGACCGGCTCGGTGGTCAGATCCCACTAAACTTTCATATCCCCGGCCGCAAAGAGATGCTTTTGATTGCCCGTGACCTAGAGAACAATCTACGAGAGCTAGGGGTAGAGATACTGCTTGGTCGAGAAGTGAACAAGGAGTTCATAAAGGAAATCCAGCCCAACGTCGTGGTCTTGGCTACGGGGGCGAGACCCATCCAACCCGATATTCCCGGTGTGGACGGCCCTAATGTCGTTCAGGCCTGGGACGTACTTGCAGGGACAAAGGGGGTTGGCAAGCGGGTTGTTATCGTTGGAGGAAACGCAGTAGGCCTTGAGACCGCTCTTTACCTTGCCAACATCGGGACCCTTTCGCCCGACGTCCTTCATTTTCTAATCACTAATAATGCTGAATCCCTTGATTTTATACACGAACGGCTAAACAAAGGATGTAAGACGGTTACCGTGGTGGAAATGGCCGGCAAGGCCGGCCAGGATATAGGGCTTTCCACCAGATGGACGGTACTTGCTGAACTAAGGCGACTAGGTGTGAGAATCATGACCAATACCAAGGCCATCGGAATAAGGAAAGATGGTCTTGAGGTTGAAAAGGCTGACGGCAAGTCCTTTCTGGAAGCCGATAGTATTGTCCTTGCTGTTGGGTCAGCACCCCAGTCCTACCTGGCTGATCAAATCAAGGACTTGGTTCCTGAGCTCCACGTAATCGGAGACGCAAAACAGCCCCGAAATGCCCTCGAGGCCATAAAGGAGGGGTTCATGGTTGGCCTAAGGATTTAACACAACGATGAAAATCGGCGTGATCTCAGATACCCACCTGAACACTCCTACCCCGCTTTTGGCCGAGGTGGTCGAGACCTATTTCAAAGATACTCAAATTATCTTCCACGCAGGAGATCTATGCAAGCGACGAGTCCTGGAGGTCTTCCAAGGCAAGACCCTGTATGTGGTGGCGGGGAACCGAGACGACGCGGAAGTGAAAAAGTGGTTCCCACCACACCATGTCATTGAAATCTCAGGCTTCAAAATAGGCTTAATCCACGGCTGGGGCCCGCCCTTTGGGCTAGTCAAACGCGTGGGAAAACGTTTCTCAGATGTTGACTGTATAGTCTTTGGGCATAGCCATAGGCCCGTAATCAAAAAGAAAAGCGGGGTTCTTTTTTTCAACCCGGGCGCATTTTGTGGAGACATATTTTCATTGCGGCGCAGAACCATAGGTCTTCTTACCCTTGACGAGCAAATTCGAGCAGAGGTAATAAGGATTATTTAAAAGCCGGATCAACTGTGATGCTTACTTTTGACATTCCGAATTTCCCTTGCACAGATGTTAGCCCAACAGCTGACACAGCTTGATCCGGGCAGCAGGCTTAGCTCACTTGTCTGAAGTTTCGGACTACAGATGATAGGGTGTAAAAACAGTTAGTACCCCTTCTATACAAGAGGACGTGGCAAGCTTGACAAGCCTTAGCAAAAAAGAACCAAAATTATGCTTTGCCAAGACAATAGGGAGGTGAGCCGTGACACCGTATAAAGACAAAGAGGAGTTCGTCAGGATCCTTTCGGCCCTGTGGGACAGGATCTTCAATACGCCTGAGATCATGCAAGGACTGGCCGGGGAAAAAATAATCGTTAGGTTCCGCTTTACTGACTTTGATACAACCCTTTACATCGACAATAGCGGGGAAAAACCAATCTATTATTGGGATCCCGAAGGGGATGCCCCCTTTGATGTGGAGATGATACAAACTACGGAGGCAAGCCACAAGTTCTGGATGGAAGACCTGAACGTTCCTCTAGCTATTGCCACCAGGAAGGTCATAGCAAAGGGTTCGGTTCAAAAGGCCCTCAAGCTTCTCCCTGCCCTTAAGCCGGCTTTTAAGCTCTATCCACAGATACTGGCAGAGATGGGCAGAAATGATCTACTGCAAAAAGCAGCAGCAAAGAAGAGAAAACGGCGTTTCAAATGGTTCAAAAGGAAGGTTGTAAGGACATACGACTTATCAAAACTACAGCCTTTTCCCCTGTCGCTAAAAAAGGAACTTCAGCCAGAAGAAAGGCCTCCTGAACCCAAACCATCAGAACCTCCTCACCCCCTTGACCTCCTCCGAACCATGTACACTATCCGAGCATTTGAGCAACATCTTGCTCACGCCTTTAAGGAAGGAGACATACCCACTGAGGCAATACATCTTTCCATCGGGCAAGAGGCCGTGGCTGCTGGCGTGTGCCTTAACCTGCGTCCTACCGATTATCTGAACACAACACACAGGGGGCATGGCCATATTATAGCCAAGGGTGCCGATCTTGGTCGCATGATGGCAGAGATATATGGAAAGGCCACGGGGCTTTGCAAGGGAAAGGGCGGCTCTATGCACGTCACAGACCGGTCAATTGGCGTGTTGGGGGCAAATGGCATAGTGGGAGCCGGCTATCTCCTGGGGCTGGGTGCCGGTTTTGCCATCAAGCACCATGAGAAAAGCGACAACATTTCAGTGGTCTTTGCAGGAGATGGGTCGGTAAATCAAGGGATGTTCCATGAGGCCATGAACATGATCGCCCTTATGCGCCTGCCCGTACTGGTTGTGGTGGAAAACAATCTATATGGGGAATTCACCCGCATTGATCGTCATTCTGCTGTAACCGACATCCAAAAGCGCGCCTCTGCCTATGGAATAGAATCCTATCAAATGGATGGAAACGACGCTCTTTCCCTTTCGAGGGAGATGGCCAGTGTAATAGAAAAGATCAGGTCCGACGGTCTACCTAGGCTCGTGGAGGTCAAGACATATCGATACCACGGGCACATGGAGGGTGAGCCTCAGGTGTACAAGCCTAAAGAAGAACAAGAAGAGTTTCTGCAAAAAGATCCAATAGACAGGCTAGAGGCC
>QMLZ01000312.1 GCA_003646995.1 Deltaproteobacteria bacterium
GGCGGGGATGAAGAAAGCTCAGGAACCATCGTGCAGGAGATAAAAGACACAAGCATTATGCAAGACGACGATCAACTCCTCACCCACCTTGGCCCGGGAGATGGCATTTCCATTTCTGGAGGTCTTCTCATCGTGCATCACAAGTGGCCTTTAAGGGCATCTATTAGTCGTGCTCACACATTGCTCGACATAGCCAAAGATTCCGGCAGGGCAGCCCTAGCCCTTGAATTCCAGCGCCGAGCAGGGGAAAGGAGGACCTTTGTTGCCGGATGGGAGGACAAGGTGTGGGACGAAAGGGTCTGGGATGCTTTTGAAGCAGTTACGGCATTCCTGATGGATCAACAAATTAGCTCTTCTCTGGTTTATAAGCTCGCTGAACTTAAACCGGCTTTTTACGTGCTACAACAAGAAGACCTCATAAGGCTCATAGCTCATCAAATATTGCGCTCAGATAGCAAAGAGGCAAGAAAGGACGAAGAGGAAGTTGCTAGGAAGCTGGCTGTCCTTCTGAAGGGCCATCGTGCAAAGGGGGAAGAAGAGAAATTTAATTCTGATATTTTGATTATCGCCAATTTCATCGCTGAAGTTCGGAGGAGAAAAAGGAATGAGGGACGAACAGTGGCTTGAGGCTTGGCCCCTTGATACACTTTTCTTCCGTGGGGGAGAACCTATGGAAGCAGGTGAAACACATGAGACAGGAGCTCCCATTTTTCCGCCCATTCCAGACACCATTATAGGAGCCCTGCGAACGGCTATCCTGAGTCAGAAAAAGATCCCTCTGGGGAGGGTAAGGAGTATTGGTGCCGATGAGGATCTTGATCCTGAAAATTTACCCCTTTGGGGCACGCCGAAAAGGAGCGGCTTCAGGGTGGCAGGACCCCTTTTGCGGGTCAATGAGGTCGCGCTCTTTCCTGCTCCGGCCAATTGGTTTTGTACGCAAGGGGAGGATGAAAAAAGGTTATTCGTCAAAGAAGCCCGCCCCGAAGACGGACCTTACGGAGTTAAGACGGAAAGGCAAAAGTTCCTCTGGCTCCACAAACCAGAGGAGGAAATGGAGCCTCTCAATGGTCTGTGGGTAACCACTGAGGCCCTTAACAACAAAAACGAATTTGAACTTGAGATAGTTGAGCAACTCGGCGACCTTGCCGCTGGCAAACCTCAAGCAGTACCTTCAAAACTACTCTTTGCCCAAGAGGAGCGAGTAGGCATAGCCCGTGAGCTTCCCTCACGCACTGTGAGGAGGGGACATCTGTACTCTACCCGACACATCCGCCTTGCAGAAGGTGTCAGTTTACTCCTGCGCTTGGATAAACGCCTATGTCCCTCTCACCTTGCACCTGAAGGGATTTTTCAATTGGGGGGCGAAGGACGCATAGTTCGCTATCGCCTGCTTGATGTTCCTCCTTCCTTACCCGTGGGAAAAGGACGGTGGCTTGCGATTTCGCCTATTGAGCAAGAGCGACTTAATAGCGCCGGGTTGCTCTCTGTATCCTATGCTGCTGGCAAACCAATGCGTATAGCTGGGTGGGATCTGCGAGAGGCCTTTCACAAACCGGTGAAGGCTTATTTCCCTGCTGGGGCTGCCTTTTTCAGCAAAAAAGATCCTGGTTTGTGCGAACTTATTTCATTTTAGGAGGTAGGAAAAATGCTTTGGGGAGATGAAAAAAGATTATGCGTATTGTACGCTCTGACACCGATACATGCAGGTGCCGGCCAAGCACTAAAAGCCGTAGATTTGCCCATTCAGCGTGAACGGCACACGGCCTGGCCCATCGTCCAAGCTTCGGGTATCAAGGGTGCCCTGAGGGACTGGTGTGAAACGGCTTGGAGAAAAAACGGCTTGGACGAAGGTCTTGTTGATCGCATTTTTGGCAAGGCTGGCGAGCAACAACAAAGTTGGGCCGGTGCCATCACCGTGACCGACGCAAAAATTCTAACTTTCCCCGTGCGCTCTCAAGTGAGCCCCTTCGTTCATATAACATCCCCGGCAGTGTTACGTCGCCTAAGCGAGGATCTGGGGTTAATGGGCAAAAGGGATATTCCCCCAATCGAATCTGTAAGTAAGGATAAATATGTGACTCTCAAGGGTGAAGTAACCGGGGATGTAATCCTCGAGGACATTGTTGTCAGACCAGCCGATCACCAAAGTGATCAAGGGTGGGAGAAAATTTTCGCTTCTCTTGCTCCAGATGTTGATAAGCTTCTTCTTGTGTCGGATGATGCCTTTGGTTATCTCGTGCGCAATGCCACAGAAGTCCAAGCCCATATAGCCATTAAACATGATACTGGCACAACTGAAGATGGGTCTCTACGATATCAGGAGTATCTTCCGACAGATAGCGTACTTTACTTTCTGGCATTGTTTGCAGATGAGAGAAGTAAACTCACAGCAGGAGAAGGCGGAGGACAGACCTTCTTAAGGGCGAGGGAAATCGCTGAACGCGTGACTACTGATGGAGTTAGTGCTTACATCCAGATCGGTGGTGACTTTACATTGGGTAAAGGCATCTGTAAAGTTCAGTGGATATCTCCTGATGATTTGGCGAGGAGGTAGCCATGAGAACTATATCCCAAGAAATGGCAAATTTTGCTTATGACGTGATGCGAGAATTGCCTTCCAAGGTTTCTCGTAAGGAGTTCGCGAGCTTTATAGCCGGTCTACCTGCAATGATTCTCCAAAATGGCCTTGGCCATACACTATGCTTCTTGCTCGCCAAGGCTTACAATCAAAATGCCCAAAAGTATGAATACGACTCAGAAAAATACTGGCCTGCCTTCGAAGCAATAGTGAAGTGGCTTTCAAGTCGCGGTTTGTTAGATGTGGAAAATGTGAGAAACAATCCTCTTCAGGCAATAGACGAAATCATCAAAAAAGATCTCTCAAATTATCTTGCTCTTCAGGAGGAAACTCTACGTTTTCTCGAATGGCTTAAAGTAATGTCCAAAGCTGGCGAATATACCGGGGGTTAAAATGGGGAGAAAGGAACCATTCATACCGGTACCTACCTCAATTAGCAAGGCAGTCGAAGAGGCCCTTTCAGGAAGGAAACATCTTAACTTCGGACTTTTATTCAACAAGTGGATGAAAGTGAAAGAAGAGAAAAGTCATTCCTTGAGCTTTAGTTTTGTTGCGAAAGTAGTAAAAGAGGATCTGTTAGATAAATACGCATTTTGCAAGCCCTCTATAAAAACCCGACTTGATGCACAGCACAAGCTCAGAATGGACTTCTTTGAGGAAATGAAAAGGTTTGGTTTTCAGCAGTACTGTTTCAAGGCCAGGGCGAAAACATCCCTTATCCTCGGGCTGGGCAACGCCCATCCCAGCGAGCGCGGTTTTACCTTCCATTGGACTTTAGGTATTCCTTACATACCGGCAGAAAGTATCAAAGGGGTGGTGCGTTTAGCCTTTCTGATCGAAAGAGCACGAGAGGATCCTTCCTTCTTTGATCACTGGGCGGCTCAAGACGACGACTACTGGATGGCTGTCAGAGAGATTTTTGGAGCTCAGGAACATGGCTCCCATGGGGCCTATCGCGGGAAGGTGATGTTTTTAGATGCCCTACCGCTGGACGTACCTGAATTAATGCTGGAAATAGCTACTCCTCATTATCGGGATTATTATAAGGGGGAGCGGGGTCCGACGGAAGACCAACATCCTGTGCCTCTGCCTTTTCTCGCGGTTAAACCGGGAACGGAATTCTTGTTCTGTTGTCTTTTTAAGGATCTATCCCCACAAGCTCAAAGGGAGCTCGAGCAAGCTTTCCAATATGCGATACTTGAGCACGGGTTGGGTGCCAAGACCTCACTGGGGCACGGGGTTTTTGAAGTTGTGAGGAAATAATCTTCTGCTCTTTGACAATTTAGCGATCCCTTCTTTTTAAGTATTTACGCGGTCGAGGAGGGAGGTTTTTCAATGTATTTCACAAAGCCGACCCGTTCTGCTAACCCCTTGAAATCATTGAGAAATCTGAAGGGGTCGGTTAGAAACGTGACCTGAAAAAGAAGGGATTGCGACGCCGCCATCGCAATATTCGTATGATGATTCGTAAGGGTTAGAAACGTGACCTGAAAAAGAAGGGATTGCGACA
>QMLZ01000313.1 GCA_003646995.1 Deltaproteobacteria bacterium
ATAGCCATAAGAACACCCAGCAGGATGCTACCTGTCATAAATGTAGTGGCAAATGCACTTACCGCCCCCACAGCCATCATGCCCTCTACGCCTAGGTTCAGGATTCCCGCCCGCTCAGCTACAATTTCCCCGAGGGTACCCAGCAGGAGTGGAGTCCCTGCGACAAGAGTGCGATGTACTACTGCCACGATCAGGGAGTCCATCAGGCTGCCTCCCTGGCGACTAGCTTTACCCGGTGATTGAGAAAGTAATCACCCGTGATGAGGGAGAAGAGTAAGATGCCATTGAAGATCTGGACTGTGGCCGCAGGGAGGCCGAGGGAAACCTGGATGGCATCTCCTCCCACCACAATCCCTGCAAAGAACAATCCGGACAGTATTGTAAGAAGCGGGTTTAGCTTCGCCAGCCAGGCCACAATGATGGCAGTATACCCGTACCCTGATGATATAGACGAAGGATAACTCAGATGGTGATGAATGCCTGCCACCTCACCCACACCAGCGATTCCGGCCACTCCTCCGCTTATGATCATCATAATGAGTGTTACCTTCATAAAGTCTATTCCAGCGTAGCGGGCGGCATCAGGATTGTCGCCAGTGACGCGTAACTCGTAGCCGAATCTCGTGTAGTAAACCATAATAAAGAGCACAAAGGCAGACAAGAGAGCCAGGCACAACGTAACTAAGTGTATCCTAGTGCCAGGGGCAACGCTCAGCACCGCCGAGTGGGGAAAGTCATCAGTATATGGAAAACCCATCTGGGTTTTTCCCTTCCATGGGCCTGTGATGAGGAAGTTGAGGAGTTCGGCGGCAATGTAATTGAGCATAAGGGTAGAAATGACCTCGTTCACGTTAAAGCGGAGTTTGAGGATAACTGTGGGCAAGGCCCATAGGGCACCACCTATGAAACCCACCACGAACATCAACGGTACAACTATATAGAAAGGTAGCTTCGGACCAAGATTAAGGGCCACGTAACCAGCAAAAATGGCCCCAATAAGAAGTTGGCCCTCCGCGCCAATATTCCAAAACTTTGCACGAAACACCAGGGCAAGACCGGACCCAATAAGTATAAGGGGTATGGCCTTTGTAATGGTTTCGGTAATACCATAAAGACTCCCAAAGGAACCGGAAAAGATCCTCCACAGTGCAAAAATGGGATTCACATGGCTGATCAAGAAAAGAAGGCCAATGAGTACAAATCCGCCCAAAAGCGAGAATAACAATACCATAGTGGGGAAAAAACGGGGGTAAGAAACCCTGCGTTCTACTTTTACCCTCCAGTTCATTTGCCGGCCTCACAAGCGCTTCGAGCATTGGAGCCGGTCATCATCAACCCGATATGCTCCAGGTTGAGGTCTTCCCTTCCAACTATGCCCATGATCTTCCCTTTGAACATGACAGCGATCCGATCGCATAGCTCAAAGAGCTCTTCGAGGTCCTCTGATATCAACAAGACGGCTACATTTTTCTCTCTGAGCTGGAGGACTTGGCTCCTTATGTATTGCGTTGCGCCCACATCAAGACCGTAGGTTGGATGGGACGCAATCAAAAGAGAGGGCTTGCCACTTATTTCTCTTCCCAGGATTAGTTTTTGAATGTTACCTCCGGATAAAGTTCTTACTGGGACATCGATGGAAGGAGTCTGCACCTTAAAGTCGGAAACGATCCTTTTGGCGTGTTCCTTTATGGAGGCAAGATCCAAAAACAGCCTTCCGCTAAACGCCCTATTGCCATGCTGTTTAAGCACCGCATTTTCAAAAATGGCAAGGCTAGGGGCAGTGCCGAATCTTATCCTTTCTTCCGGAATGTGGGATACGCCCATTGCATTTATTGTATAAGGGGAAGCCCGGCTTATGTCACGGCCATTTACCAGTATTTGGCCGCTATCGATCGGCCTAAGCCCTGTCAAGGCTTCTACCAATTCTTGTTGGCCGTTTCCTGACACGCCCGCAATACCGAAAATCTCTCCGGCCTTTATGTTGAAACTGACATCACTTACGGATGTGAGACCCCTATCATTACTAACATGGAGTCCTTGCACCTCCAGTACCACGCCGCCCTTTTTCACGTCCTTTCGTTCTAAATCAAATAGGATTTCACTGCCAACCATCATTCTGGCAAGCTCGCGCTTATCCACTCCAGCCGTATCCTTTGTTCCCACCACTTGTCCGTGTCTGAGGACCGTTACTCGGTTGCAGATGGAAAGAACCTCGTCTAGTTTATGGCTTATAAAAATGACGGAATGTCCTTCTGAAGTAAGCCTACGGAGGGTCCTGAAAAGGCCTTGGGCCTCTTGTGGTGTGAGTACTGATGTGGGTTCGTCGAGTATGAGCAAGTCGGCCCCTCGGAACAATGCCTTTAAGATTTCCACCCTTTGTTGCTCGCCAGCGGACAGTTGCCAAACATAGGCATCAGGATTTATTTGCAGGCCATAGCTTTCCTGCAATCCTCGCAAATCATGGGCCACTTTTCGAGTTGGAAAAAGGAAAGGTGCGTCTTTATAACCGAGGGCGATGTTTTCCAGGACTGTATGGTTTTGGACCAACTTGAAATGTTGGTGTACCATTCCGATGCCCTGAGCCATTGCATGAGCAGGTGAGCTGAGAGACACGGACTTACCATTTATCTTGATAGTGCCACTGTCGGGGCGGTAAAGGCCATAAAGGATATTCATCAAGGTGGTCTTACCCGCTCCGTTTTCACCCAGGAGACCCAGTATTTCCCCTGCCTCCACATGGAGGTTTATGTCCTTGTTTGCGATGACATTACCAAATGTTTTGGTAATGCCGATCATCTCAAGTTTCTTGATCTTGGGCATTTACCTTTTTCACCCATGGACAAAAAAGGGGCAAATCAGTGTGTTTTCATGTCTGCCCCCTTTCTTAGGTTGTCATTTCCCAAATTGCCTGAGTCCGCCCCGAAAATCTAGCACCAGTGAAGAGTTCGCAAAGACTGATCTAGACGGCACAGTAAAAAGCTCCAGGTGCAAGGCGCGCGAGGCTTGAGGAATGAGGCGTACTTAGCAGTACGTCGGAATGACGAAAAATGAAGCGCCTATCTGCCGTGTGGCGCCAGGCAGGCAACGCCGCAGATGGACTTTTTACGAAGCCGTCATTATTTGGGAATATTCCCTACTATATTATCAACATAATAGTTGATGCTCAATAGCTGTGCCTTTGTGGCCCTCTGTCCTTTGTTGAGTCTTAGCTTCCCCTTGTTGTCCTTGATTGGCCCGACGAATGGATCAAATATTTCGGGGCCCTGTTTCATTTGGGCCAGCCGTTTCATAACCAGGTCGTATGCGCTGATTTTTCCGAGATCTGGTGTGTTGACCATTATGGATTTGAGTTTACCAACGAATTTTGGATTGATCTTGTGGTCGGGATTGGCACCCAGATGAGCGGCACCTTCCTTGACCCTCCACCACATATCCTCGTTGGTCCATTTACCATCGTGAATGTCTCTCAAGATTTTCTCATACATGATGCCCCAGTCCACAAGCTGCCCAGACACAGCAGAGTCAGGGCCGAATTTTTCCATTGGAGAATAGTGGCTAAAGGTATAAACGGGCTGACCTTTTTCTGTGTGCTCTTGGCCCACCTGGATTACACTCGGAGAATCTTCGGTGAAGGCAAGTGCATCGCAACCGTCTGCCACCAGTGCTTCGGCTGCCTCTTTGGCTTTACCGGGAGCATACCAGGCAAACAGCCAGCGGACATGTACAGTGGCCTTGGGATTCACAGCCTTTACTCCAAGCGCATAGGCATCGATGTGGCGAATGACCTCAGGTATGGGGAAGGCGCCCACGTAGCCCACCTTGTTTTTCTTTGTGAGGACGCCAGCCATTAGGCCGTTGAGATAATATATTTGATAAAGCTCAGCAAAGTAGGTTCCAACGTTTTTTGCCCTTTTAAAACCCGAGCAATGCATAAAGATCTTGTCTGGGTATTTCTTGCCTGCTGCAATAGTGGCGTCCATGTAACCGAAACTGGTGGTAAATATCACATCGCATTTTTCGCCCTGAATCAGTCTGTCAATGATTCTCGCACAATCAGCCTCGCTTACCGATTC
>QMLZ01000314.1 GCA_003646995.1 Deltaproteobacteria bacterium
AGAGGGAATTTATCGATGGAAACCAAATAATATCTTCGGCTATTGCAATAAGATACTTTAAGGTGGAACAAATGACAAGGAGGGCCTCTAATTGGAATCCAGTATTTTCCGAATTAATATCGTCAATTCCTTGACGCGGAAGGGTTTAATGATCTGAAAGGCATTTCATACCCATGGACGGGCCCTTGTTCGGTCAAATTCTTTAGATGGTCTAGATGCTCCACCTTATGGCAATGCTCTGTCGTGGGGACTCGGAGGAAGTCAGCCTTGGATTCATAGCCGAGCTTCTTCCACATGGCGCTATTGGCATCAACGAACCTAAACTCAGGTTCAAGGGCAATGACGGCAAAAGGCACCGGAAAATCGTTCATGAAATCTAGGGACAGATTTTGGAGGCCTTGGATAGGGGGATATTTTCCTTTCATGGTGTTACCTTATATTATAGGTTTGAATCACTCTCAGTGGCAGGAAACCGTGCTAACAATTATGAAAGATATGGGATTGTCATTTACTATTAAAGTGGCATATGATGGCCTGACTGTGCCGCTCTAGGCTCAAAGGGAACAGTAAAACGCTGGGAGGCAATAAATGCATTTGACCCAATCAGATGTTAATCCCATTCACTCCTTACTCCTGAAGCACCCAAGGGAGGCGTTTGTCACCAGGGAAAAACTTTCAGAGCAGTGGCGACAGCTGGGCTTCACTGTATGCGTCTATCGAGCCCATCTTTTGTTCCGCTAAATGGGTGGATAAGATAAGTTAAAATGGAGAAATGTTACGCCCAGTATGGGCCGGGATGGAAAACTTATCAACCAGGGACATCTGTCCCCTGGCCCCATGTCCTTGCACGCAGACTCCACCCGCACCGCTCAGGCCGCTACCCCTATACTCTTCAATGATACCTTGCCAATAGGTGAGTCTTTCTCCTCTTGTAATATTCGCCGCTCCTTTCTCTTTCATTAATATTGTCGGAGCAACGCTAGCAGGGAATAATGCACAAGAAAAGGTGAGTGGGTCGGACGCTTACCGAGTAAAAGTACAATAACCGTGGCTACTTGATTGGCTGGTCAATCACCTCTCTTACGCTGCTGAGCATGTCCTCTATCTGGAAAGGCTTTTCTAGAAACCCATGCACACTGCCGAGGATTTCACTTACCTTGTTTTTGCCAAAGGGGTATCCACTTGATAGGATTACCTTTGCATTGGGATTCATGTCACGAATCTTCTTAAGCAAACTCAGTCCATCAACTCCGGGCATCATGTAATCCAATATAACCACGTCAATCTCATCTCGCATACGGGCAAATATCTCCAGTCCTTCCTCTCCACTGTGGGTTTTTAGCACCTTATAGCCGAACCTAGATAGACCCTTTGCTGCTATGCTCAACGTTGCCCGATCGTCATCAACCATCAAGACTGTTTCTCCCTTCCCTCGAAGCTCCCTTCTAATTTCTTTTTCGAACACCTTATTATCGTAGAGATCCGCCTCCAATACAGGCATATAGATTTTAAAACAGGTGCCCTTGCCAGTCTCGCTCTCACACAAAATATATCCCCTGTGATTCTGCACGATGCCATATACCATAGCCAGGCCCAGGCCTGTACCTTTGCCTGCCCCTTTTGTCGTGTAAAACGGCTCAAATATATGTTCCATAGACTCATTATCTATGCCTTGTCCAGTATCAGAGACTCCAAGGACAACATACCTGCCAGACCTAATCCTTATGCTCCTTTTCCATAAATCTTCCTTGAGCACTACACACTCAGTGCTCAATATCAACTTACCCCCATTGGGCATGGCATCTTTGGCATTTATGGATAAGTTTAGGAGCACCTGTTCAATCTGGGCCGGATCAGCTTCTATCTTTGGGATATCCTCTTGCAGACGCATGTCAATCTGAATCGTCTTTGGTAGGGTCCTACCCAAGAGCTTTGCGGCACTACGTATTTCATCGTTTATATCTAGAGGTCTAAACTTAGACCTAACTTTGCGGCTGAATGTAAGCAGTTGATGCGTCAGTTCCGACCCTCTTTGGGCAGCCTTTTGGATCTCCTTTACTTCCTCATATCCTTTATCCCCTTCTTTTAAATCAAGGGCGAGAAGATCTGAGCATCCAAGGATGGCTTGTAGGATGTTTCTAAAATCGTGTGCGATTCCTCCTGCAAGGGCGCCAATAGCCTCCATTTTCTGGGCCTGTCGGAGTTGAGCCTCTAGATTTTCCCTTTCCTCTTGCAACTTCCGTTGCTTAGTTATATCGGTAACAAGTGCTACCATGCATTCCTGCCCATTGTAGCGGAGGCGTCTAGCCGATAACAAACCTATAACAGCCTGTCCGTTTTTGCGTCTGAATACCAGCTCAATATTGGTTACCTCGCCTTCTAGCTTCACAATTTCATACACCACATCCCTGTCCTTCGGATTGGCATAAAGATTCAAATCAACGGCCCTCTTTCCTATGACTTCCTCCTTACTGTACCCACATAGCTTGCAAAAGGCCTCATTAACATCAATAAAACGCGCATCATCCAGCGTGGAAATAGTGATCGAGTATGGTGAGGCTTCGAATGTTTTTCTGTATTTTTCCTCGCTTTCTTTTAGTTTCTTTCGTGCCCTTTCCCTGAGCTTCTCCCTTGCCTTTACAAGGGCACCAAGGAGTTCATTAAATCCTCTGACCAATCTCTGGAACTCCAGGTAATTCACTTCCATTTCATCTAAACAAGGGCTGATCGGTCTCTTGGATATCTCCAAGGCCTGGTTTGCTATTCGCTCAAGCGGTCTGCCCACCCTACGGGCTATTATGAAGGCCACACCTAGCGTCAAAAAAAAGACCCCTGCGCATAAAGCGAGCAAGAGGGCCAAAAGCTTCATCTTGTCTTCTTCCAACGGCCTGGTAGAGGCACAATAATAAACCCGTGGAAAGCCTTTTAAAGGAAGAAGAAATTTCCCATTTGTAACAATAGCCTGATAGGCCTCGATCGGCTTTTCTAATATCAATTCTTGGTTATCGTTTCTTAGATCCCTCAGCCGATTCTTTTCAAGGTAAAGTAGGCTTGCACATGTAAAAAGGCCTAGGTGAGTCCAGAAAGACTTATCAGAAGTAAAATCATAGACTAAATAAGCCTGTCCAAGGATCTCTGCCCTTCTTTTAATAGGTGAATAAAATATGGCAATATAATGGCCATTTTCCATGCGTTGAAATCTTACAAAACTGTCTTCTGTGTAGCTTGTGTAATTCAGTAATCTTGACCTCAAGCTGGATAGCTCAAGGGGAAGAGGCGGAATAAACTCTGACTTGCCCCCCTGCCTGACAAAGAAAAAGGCTCCACTGGAAAAAGGATATTTGCTCTTCATTATGTTGAGTATCTGGGCCCTCATCCCGAGCATCATGCTGACTCTAATTGAATTATTTAGAGCTATATCATGGAGCTTAGCCAGTAAAAACTCTAAACGCTCGTTGAGTGCCATACTGGTCTGCACCTGCCGAATTTCTGCCTGGTGGCGAAAGTCCCTTTCCATTATATTAGCCAGCATGGCATAAAGCACTCCTATAACAAGAGAAAGTGATGCCGCTTCAAAAATTATCAGGATGCAGATCAAGAAACGAGAAAACTTTTTGGCTTTAGGCACTGCTATCCTCTACTTGGATATTGTGTTGTCTATTACAATATCATCAGCAGCCATAATAATATCTTCTGGTATCTTAATCCCTAATTGCTCAGCCCTCTTGAGGTTAAATGTCAATGCGTATTTTTGAGCTTCCTCTATAGGTATTTGACCAGGGCCTTCACCGTTAAGAACCCTGACAACCATCTGTCCGGCCTGCTGTCCCATTGCAAAAAAATCGACCGCTGCTCCACCGAAAAGCCCCAATCTGGTAAAAGCATAGTTCACCGCTAGTTCGGGTTTTATACTATTTTTCACTGTCCAGGAGAATATCTGAGGTGATGTGTAAGTTTTTCCGGAACAATCTTTGAGTAGTAAGGCCACTGGGTACAATGCAGATATCTCAGGGTTCATATTCGCCCGCCTTATTTGCTCTTGATATTCCTCCCAGGTTCTCACTACCCT
>QMLZ01000315.1 GCA_003646995.1 Deltaproteobacteria bacterium
TCGTGTTGACCTGTCCATTGTTCAAGGAATCTGTCCAATTCTTTTGTGTGTTCTTTCCGCTTTGGTAATGTAGAAAACCTTTCCTCGCAGGCCCATTCAGGGCTACCCATAGTTTTTACAAGGGCTTGCCACTCTGTCTCATTAAAGACGGCAATAACACAGCACCTGTCCTCACCCACACATCTGTAGCATCCATAGGGAGCGGCTGGGATATGCTCAGAGTAATTGCCTTGAGGCAGTACCTCTCTCTTATTGGCAAGTATTTCTAAAAGGGTTGGCCCCATTAATGTGCATACTGCTTCATATTCTGATAGATCTATATAATTTCCTATACCTGTTCTGTCCCTATACTCCAAAGCTCCCAAAACAACTAATATGGCATAAAGTCCCGCAACAACATCTGCATACGCAAAACCTAAACCCATAGAAGTATCTTTGCTGAATGAGCTGAGGTAGGTGAGTCCTGAAAGTGCATGAATAGTAGGCCCAAAGGCCACAAAATTTTTCCAGGGACCAGTTTGCCCCATTCCTGACATGCTCACCATGATAAGATCAGATTTGACGTCTTTAAGTTTCTTATACTGCAATCCCCAGTTTGCCATCACGCGAGGGCTAAAGTTCTCGAATATCACATCACTGAGCGCCGTTAACCTTAAGAAAAGCTCCCGTGCCTCGGGGTAATCCATATCCAGGGTTATGCTCCGTTTATTGCGATTCCACATGCTGAAGTATCTCGAGGGATTCGAATCAGCGCCTGTTGCACTCTTTTTCGATTGTATCTTGATAACCTCTGCCCCAAAATCAGCAAGCATCCTTGTTGCATAGGGACCAGCCATTACTCTGGTAAAATCTAACACTCGTAGACCACTCAGAATTTTCGTATTCATGGCATACTCATTTAAATAGCCCCTTCAGAGGTAAGCTTTTTTATTTCTTTCCTTGAAAGACCTATTTCCCCTTGAAAAACTCGGATGTTATCCTCCCCAATCAAAGGTGCGCGCCTCCATTGTTTTACCATTGGAGATGTGAATTGATAGGGAAGCCCGGGATAGTTCATGCATGTCTGAAACTTGGGCTGATCTATGAGCACAAAAAACCCACGTTCTTTAAGCTGAGGGCTCTCTATAACCTCTTTTGGGGTAGCAACTGGTGCCCATGGAAAACCCATAAGCTGACCCATCTCAAAGAGCTCGCGTGTGGTGTGATTGAGTGTCCATCGTTTCAATACTTCTATAATACGATCAAGGTGTTTAAGACGATATTCCTCATCAGCCCATTTGTTATCCATTAAATCACCTGCCATACCCTCACTGTCCAACCACTCAACAAGCGTCTCCCATTGCTGAAAAAGGGTTACAAGGATAAAACCATCCTTACACGGGACAATGCAGAATTCATTATTCCAATAGAGACTCCCCTGTCTTGTGGGTATTGTGTGATCATTAAAGTAGCGGATCATGACGTGCTCTAAGGTCGAGGTCACTGCCTCTTGGAGCGAGATATCGATATGTTCCCCTGCTCCGCTCTTCCTTCTCTTCTGAAGAGCCAGGAGGATGCCGATAGCGGCAAAAAGGGAGGCAGTATAATAGGACTGCTCACCATAAGGTTTGAGGGGAGACGTCGAGGTAGAACCAGACACATACATTTGGCCGCCCATTGCTGAGGCAACCAAGTCGCACGATTGATAATGTTTTCGGGGACCATTCTGTCCAAAGCCGGTGACTGATACTAAAATAAGTCTGGAATTTATATCACGTAATACCTCAAAATCCAATCCGAGCTCCTTGAGATATCCTGGACGGAAGGTTTCTACCACAATGTCAGTTTTTTTAAGAAGTCTACAAAAAATCTCTCTGCCAGAGTTGTGTTCTATATTGAGGGTTATGCCACGCTTGTTGGTATTGTGATACCAGAAAAATAAACTCTTCTCCGGATGCGGCGTGTTATTCCAAAAGGGACCTATGTTTCGAGATGCATCGCCTCCTGGTTTTTCTACCTTGATTACATATGCTCCCATGTCAGCCAGGAGTTTCGAGCAAAAGCTTGCCTTCTCATCAGCCAAATCAAGCACACGTATTCCTTTAAGGAGACTATCATTTTTAGAGATGGCCTTTTTTTTCACACCTTCAATAGATTCTCTCATCGGCAGACCATGGGGTACTTCTTAAAGAAATTTTTTGAGGTTTTCGATGATTTCTTCATATCCCTCTATCAGATTCTGAACGACTGTGGCCGCAGGAATTATTTCTCTTATCAAACCAGCTGATGCCCCGCAGTATGCCTCACCCTCTGTTAAATCCCCTTCCACTTGAGGCTTTCTTGCTCGGCGATAACCAAGAAAATCTCTGATATCATCGGCAGAGGCGCCCGATTTCTCTAAGTCTAGCAGCTTTCGAGAAAACTCTGTTTTGAGGCTCCTTGCAGGGAGTAGCTTCCGGCATGTAATCACTGTGTCTGTGTCCTTACCCCCTATAATAGCTTGTTTATAATGTGGGTGGGCCATACTTTCCGTAACAGCAACAAATCGGGTGCCCAACTGCACACCTTCAGCGCCGAGAGAAAAGGATGCAACAAGGCCTCTCGCATCCACAATACCACCGGCGGCAATGACTGGAATGTCAACAGCATCAACCACTTGGGGAAGCAATGAAAATAGAGGCAATTCATCAAATCCGATATGGCCTGCGGCCTCAACCCCTTCAGCAATAATGGCACTGACAGCACATGATTCTGCCATCTGTGCCTGTTTCACAGAACTCACCACATGTATAACGGTGGCCCCATTTTGACGTAGCAGTTCACTATAGTGCGCAGGGTTCCCTGCAGAGGTCACTACGATTCCAACCTCTTCTTTAAGGGTAACATCTATAAGGATTCCGCTTTGCGGTAGGTCCAAGGGGATGTTGACACCAAATGGCTTATCTGTCAGTTCTCGTGCCTTTGCAATTTGAAGCATCAGATTTTCTGAAGCATCGCCATGTCGTTCCATTCCGGCCAGTGGACTGATAATGCCCAAGGCGCCAGAATTGGAAACAGCTGCAGCAAGCTCAGCATTCGCAAGCCAGAGCATGCCGCCCTGGATGATAGGATACGCAATGTTTAAGATTTCACATATCCTCGTCTTTCTCACAGTCCTTCCTTAGTTTTTGGTCTTTCTTGTTGAAGTTGAGCTGTTTTCTTCCATACCTATTCTATCCAACACAATTGCCCTGTTGAGGCGCGCCTTTTCATATCGGGGATTCAGCTTTATTGCCATATCATAGTTTTTTAAGGCTTCGTTATAATCGCCTTTTTCATACCACTCGTTGCCCTGGCTATGGTAGATATCGGCAACCAGCTCTTTATCGCCCCATTTTGTCCTGGACGGATCATTGAGATGTCCTTTATAGCCAAATCCATCAGGCAGGATATTTTCAATATCTACCAGTAATTCGCCTGCTTTGAGGATCGTGAGTACGTGAGGTCCTATTCCAAAGGCGTTCTCCACATATAATGCCTGCGCATCTATTCCCAGTCTTTGGAGAAGACAATTGTAGAGAAGGGTTAAACCCAGACAGTTGCCCACTGCGATAATATCTTTGCTTAGCTGGGAATCTATTACGTGATGTAATCTGAAATAACGGTGGGGTGCATACCTGGCTGGCTTTTTTATCCAAAGCCAATCGAAAAGCGCTTTTGCCGTGATCAACGGGCCGTAAGTGGGATTCATCTCGTGGATGAATTGTTGGTGTAACTGATCAAGTTTGTTCAGGTATTTGGAGATCCGATCATTTTCTTGTATACCTGAGGCAAGCAATGCCTGCTTGTCTAAATGGTAAGCTTTTTGCAATTAGTTGATCATCCTTTTTTCATACAGGTAAAAAAATAAATAAGTTAGCTCCTGTTTACCTTCATATCCTGTAACCAACTATGGTAATTAATAAATCTAGAAATCGCCCGGCAGGCACGGGATAAATTCCTGTAAGTAACAATCCCTGACTGAGCAAGCCTTTTTTGAATGTGGTGATCTCGCTCTAAGGTCTCCAAATTTCCCTCCCAGGTATCCAGAATCA
>QMLZ01000316.1 GCA_003646995.1 Deltaproteobacteria bacterium
AGAGGTGAAGAATCTTCCTTGACCTACATGAAGCTGTGTTTTAATCCTGCTAAACATTCGGCAGCAGTGATTAGGGACCTGTTTTTTGAGAAAAAGGCAGAGGTCAAGAAGGCCCCTCAAAAGCAGGCGGTTGCTCAGGAAGAGCGCCCAAAGCAGGTGAGGCCGGCCCAGGATCCTGTTCAAAAGGTCATGGAAGAATTAAGCCAATTCAGGGTCTTTGGTTCTTTTGAAAGCAATGGCGATACAGTGCTTTTTCTTGAAAGGGGCAGGGACATACTGGTGGTGAGAAAAGGGGACTGGATAGACGGAAAGTTTCAGCTCAAGGATATTTCGGACGATTCCATAACGTTGTGGGCCAGCGAGGCAGGCCAGGAAGTGCATATCGCCCTCGATAACTAGAGACTATGTCACGAAAACAAGTGTCTGGACCTGGATTTCGGGGGAGCAAACGGAAACTAACGAGATACCGCAAACCCTATGGAGCACTCTAATGCCACATTCTAACAGACACGGGCTGGGCTTAAGAGTTTGGGTATGGTTTGCCATGGCCGTGGCCTTTGCTGCATGCCTCGGCTGTGCTACCACGGATACGGCCTTCTTGGACAAGGCCTCCAAGCTTTCCTCTGCCGGGGAGTGGGACAGGGCGGTGCAGGTTTACCAGGAGGCTATGCTGAAGCATCCTGACAGCCCGGAGCTGAAGTTGCTCCTAACAAAGGCCAAGTGGAATGCCTCCATGAGCCATATGCGCAAGGGACAAGAACTGCTTGGAAGGGGACACTTTGATGACGCCATCTCTGAATTCCAGCTGGCACTCGCCTTTTATCCCGGCAACCGGAAGGCCGCCCGATTCATTGAAAAGACTCGTAATACCCAAGAATCTCTGTACCAAACTAAAAAGGGTAAAGTCTTCTTGAAATCCGGAAAGTACGCTCAGGCAAGGGAGGCCTTTGAGAGGGCCCTGGAGTTGAATCCAGCCAACTCGGAAGCAAAAAAAGGGATCCAAGAAGTCAAGAAAAAAGCCCAGAAACCACCTTTGTACTGTATAAAGGTCAAGGCAAAGGGCCCGATTTCGCTCAAATTCAAGAGGACACCGGTTAGCAATGTGTTTGAAGTTTTGAGCAGGATCACCGGGATTAATTTCATTTTTGACAAGGATGTGCAAGATACGCGTGTCACCCTGTTCATGACGGATGTTTCATTTGACCAATTTCTCGACGTGTTGCTGAAAACCAGCGGTCTTGCTGCCAAGGTGGTGGATCCCACCACAATGGTCATTTACCCGAATGTGGAGGCCAAACTTAGAGAGTACCAGGATCTCAAAATCAGGACGTTTTACCTGAACTATCTTGACGTAAAAAAGGCGGTGGCCTTATTAGCGAAGATTGTTAAGACAAGGGACATAATTGGCAACGAAAAGCTGCATGCCATCACGGTTAGGGGGACGAGGGAGCAGATAGAAATAGCGTCGAGGCTTATAGAGGCCAACGACAGGCCGCCGGCCGAAACCCTCTTAAACGTGGAGGTTCTCGAGGTAAGTCGAAGAAAAGAAAGGCAACTAGGCATAGAATTTAATCCTTCCTCAATCACATTCGGATTGGGCGAGGCCTCCAAGGAAATTAATGCCGAAACGAGCTTTGCCAGCACGGCTTCGGTTTACGCGCTTGATCATCTCACCAGTAAAGAGGTGTTGTTATCCATACCTACGGCGACGCTCAATCTCCTCAGGAAGGACACTGACACCAAAGTACTAGCCAATCCTCAAATTCGTGCAAAGAGCGGAGAAAAGGCCAGGATTCATATTGGAGAAAGGGTGCCACTGCGTGTCAACAGACGGATTGATACTACCGGTGCGGTTACCAATGACTATGAGTACCAAGATATCGGTGTAAAGCTGGACGTGCAGCCGGTGATTAACAGCCAGAACGAGGTAACCCTGAAGCTGAATGTGGAAGTTAGTGCCCTTGGACCAAACCTGGGTACTGTGGATGAGCCTCAGTATTCCATTCGGACCAGAAAGGCCACCAGCGTTCTAGCTGTGAGGGACGGCGAGCCGGTGATCATAGGAGGTTTGATAAGTGACGAGGAGAGGAATACCGTGCGCAAGGTTCCTTTCCTGGGGGATATTCCGGTATTGGGACATCTTTTCACTAACCTGGATACTACAAAGATCAAGACCGATATTCTGATGACCATAACCCCCATAGTGTTGAGGGGGCAGAGGGTCCCGGGCAAGGATGTAAGGGAGATCTGGTCCGGTCAAAGCAAGGAATTTTCCACAAGAGAGCCCTATGAAAGCATTGCAGAAAGGAAAATGGAATACCTGGATAATTTCGCGGGCAAAAAAGATGCACGCAAGGCGCGGGTTGTGAAGGAAAATGTGGTCCCGCCAAGCAGGGATAATACATTGAGCAGCCCGCTCAAAGCAGACAAGGATGCAGAGGGAAGCCCAAATCCCGGCCCAGGCAAGGATACACAGGTGGTGCCGAGGAGTGCGAACAACCAAGACAACGAGTCTAAGAGCCCGGTGAAAATGGACCAATTGGACAAGACCCCGCCGGGACCCTCGGCCAAGGCCACCCCCCCGGAGGCCGGGGCTCGAGCGGATATCACCAGCTTGTGGCCTAAGATGCTGGGTTACAGCATACACGTGGGCTCATACCAGGAGGAAAGCCGTGCCGAGAGGCGCTTGAATGAGCTCAAGAAGGAAAACTATGACGTGTTCATGATCCCTGCCCATGTTCCCGGAAAAGGATTTTACTACAGGCTCTTTGTCGGGAAATTCAAGGACAAGGAGTCGGCGCAGATGGTTTGCGATACATTGAAGGCGAAGGACGAGTTTCCAAGGGACATTCACGTGGTGAAAAGGAATTGGGCCTTTGGAGGATAGGGCATGCCACGCCACAGGTTGTGTAGCAGGGCAGGGGTTACCTTTATTGAGCTCATGGTTACCATGGTCATCCTCTCTATCCTTGCCATGGGCATCCTTCCACTTTCCCAGGTTACCCAAAAGAGGATCAAGGAATTGGAGCTCAAAAGAAATCTCAGGATTATCCGCAAGGCCCTGGACGAATACAAGAAGCTGGCCGACGAAGGCAAGATCGAGAAAGAGGCATTTTCAAGCGGATACCCCAAGAGCCTCGAGGTTCTAGTAGAAGGAGTGGACCTCAAGGGACCTGTTCCTTTCAAAAAGAAGTTCTTACGAAGGATACCAAGGGATCCAATGACCGAAGACGGGCAGTGGGGGCTTAGGTCTTACTTTGACGATCCTGACAGCGAATCATGGGGAGGACAGGACGTCTACGATGTATATTCTAAAAGTGATAAGCAGGCGCTTGACGGGACGTATTACAAGGACTGGTAAGGTGGCCAGGCGTGGGACCCGGGGTATAGAGAACCGCGCAACAGGAGACTCATGAAGCCCGAATTGACTCGGATAAGGAGCCGGGCAGGCTACACGTTGATCGAGTTGATGATCGTGTTGACCATTATTGGCATACTTGTGTCCATTGCCCAGCCCAACTTTCAAAAGGCCGTCATACGCGCCAGGGAGACCTCCTTGAGAAGGACCCTGTTCGTACTGAGGGACGTAATTGACCAATACTATGCTGACCACGGGAAGTATCCTGACAGCCTGGATAATCTTGTTGAAGAGCACTACATACGGTCAGTGCCCAAGGATCCCTTCACCAATTCCAACACCACGTGGGTAGTTGTGCCCCCGGAAGGAGAAGAGGAGGGGGAGGTATACGATGTGCATAGCGGCAGTGACCTCGTGGGCCTGAATGGAGTGCCCTACAATGAGTGGTGAAGCTGTAGGTGATGAATCCCAGCGCTTGGCAATGATGTGCCACCATTGCGGCTTGGCCTCATGTCTAGACACTAAGGGTTTTACCTACATCGGGGCACTTATACTAGTGGTGGTGACCGGCATCGCGATTACAGCGGCCAGCACCTACTGGAGCACTACTGTGCGGCGTGAGAAGGAGGCGGAGCTGCTGTTCAGGGGGGACCAAATCCGCAAGGCAATTGGTTCGTAC
>QMLZ01000317.1 GCA_003646995.1 Deltaproteobacteria bacterium
AAAGATAAGCGATGCAAGGGTTATTGTAACCACCAATAAGGATTTAGGAAAATTACGTGAATCCGGGGATTTCCGTAAGGACCTCTATTATAGATTATCTATCCACCAGATCCATATTCCACCATTGCGGGAGCGGATGGATGACCTGCCATTGTTACTTGAGCATTTCGTAGATCAGGCAGCGCAGGACCTGAACAAGCCCAAACCCTCCTATCCTGAGGAGCTTTTGAAATTGTTATATAATTATGAATTTCCAGGAAACATAAGAGAATTGCGCACGATGGTGTACGACGCGGTAGGTGCCCATAGTTCGGGGCCTTTATCCATTAAGCGTTTTAAAATGCGTATGGAGGGGAGCAGTATGTCTAATTGTTTTTGCAGTTATAAATATGACCAACGAAAAGGCAGCGGTCCTTTTTCCTTGATGGACAATCTTCCAACACTAGATCAGGCCACTAGACTACTTATTGACGAGGCCTTGAAACGAACCAATGGCAACCAGTCTATGGCAGCTCGTATACTTGGCATATCACGGCAGCGTCTTGCTAGGCACTTGAAAGGTATGCGGGGACCATATTTACAGGCATAGGATGCACCCTTAACTGGCTTATATTCTTTCCTTAGGGTTTGCACGCCTTTTCACATAATGTTGTTACAGTATATACCAGGTGTTACATTTCATAACAATATCTCTCAAGTAATTGTTTTAAAAGCAGTTTTTTACTAGTCCCCCATCCTTTTGTTACAAAGCAACCCACCCGTTTTTTTCAAACGATTGAATCTTAAAACCTGAAATTCCTGCCATTTAAACTAGTTAGAAAGATAATCAAGATATGGCATGCCTTTAGCATTAGGCCCGGGCCGAAAGGAGAAGAAAATATGAAGGTTTTGGTCGTTGATGATGAGGTACGAGAACTTCAGAGGCTTAGTATAGCCCTTAAGAAAAACGGATTTAGCGTACTGGAAAGCTCGAACGCCTTTCGGGCATTGGAGTATGTTGACCGAGGCGAATACATGGATCTTATTCTAACAGACTATTTGATGCCAGAGATGAACGGAATGGATCTGTTAATGGAGATAAGAGGGAAAAGGCCGCAGTTACCAGTGATCATCATGACAGAGGACGCTGACAGAGAATTTGCCGTTAAGGCGTTACATTACAAATGCAATGGCCTACTGGAAAAGCCTTTCACATTAGATTCCCTTCAGAAAGAAATTGAAAGGGTTACACTCAGTGTTATGGAAGAGAATAACTCAAGCTGGGTTTCCGCTCTTATTCCAAAGATCGTCCACCAGATTAACAATCCACTGATGGCCATTACAGGGTCATGTGAACTGGGACTGCTTGAGATGGAAAACCCGCAGATTATCAAGCAATGTTTTGAAGGCATTTTAGAGGCAACACATAAGATCAATGAGATAAATAGAAACCTTATTGGCGTGGGTCCGCCATTACTTTCAACTCCAGGAGAGTGCTCAGAAATCCATCAGATACTAGAAGGATGTATTGAAGGATTTTTTGGCCTGATGACTTTAAAGGGTATAGAAGTGCACAAGGAATTTGTTGGCAGGAAGGTGATAGTGCCTGCGGGTAGATTTGCATTAGAACAGATTTTCAAGAACCTGATCATGAATTCGATCGAGGCCGTGGAAGAAAGAGAGAGTAAATCCATCACTTTGAAAACAGAACTTTATGGACGGGGCTATGTATCTGTGTGGGTACACGACAATGGATGTGGGATTCCTCCTGAGCTGGTGCCAATGATTTTTAAGCCTTTTGTCACAAACAAAGGAGGAGGTAATGGATTGGGGCTGGCAGTGGTAAAGGAGATAGTTGAAGGCATGAAAGGAAAGGTAACAGTGAAAAGCGAAGAAGGGGAAGGGACAGTTTTCAGAGTTGATCTTCCCTTCAAAGAAAAATCTTAAGATAAGGAGGAGAATATGGAAGGCGCAGCAGAAGCACAGCAATCACTCAAGGATAATCTCTTAGAAAGAGAGCGTAAGTTTCTCACTTTTTCCCTTGGCGGGGAAGAGTACGGCATAGAGATCCTTCAAATCAAAGAGATCATCGGCATGATGCCTATCACCTCTGTGCCTCGGACGCCCCAGTTTTTTAAGGGAGTAATTAACCTGCGGGGAAAGGTCATTCCAGTGGTGGATTTGAGACTTAGGTTCGGAATGGAAGAAAAAGAGTATACCCCTCAAACTTGTATTGTGGTCGTAGAGGTGAATAAAGAAGGATGCACCGAGACTATTGGCGTGGTGGTAGATGCTGTGTCCGAGGTTGTAAATATCAAACCAGAGGAGACTGAGGAGGCACCTACCTTTGGCAATATGGTAGATACCGAGTTCATCAGTGCCATGGCCAAAACAGATGGAGGGGTAAAGATTCTCTTAGATATCCATAAAGTGCTAGGGATCAATGATGGAGATGGAACCGGCATGTACGTTGAAGCACGGGGGCCGAATTAACTCACGCTGTAAATATACTTATGTGTACCACTTTTGTGGAGGAAAAATTAAATAGATAAGGAGGAAAGTTATGAAAGGTAAGAAGGAGGAGGTCGCAATGGAATCTGTGAATACCACAATTAATACCAGGGGCAAAAAAACAGCCAATAGCAACGAAAAACTCTTTGAGGAATTTGAGAGGTTATTGGAGTCAATTAGGCAGGGCCGCTTGGACGCAAGGGCTGACGTAAGCGCTCTGTCAGGAACAAACGCCCAGATCCTTGAAGGCGTTAATGAAATGATCGACATGTTGGTGCGTCCAATCAATTTAGCTACTGAGTACGTGAATCGTATCTCGAAGGGAGACATACCAGATAAGGTCACCGATGAGTACAAGGGAGACTTTAACCAGATCAAAGACGGCTTGAACAGCCTCATTGATTCGATGAATAACTTGATCAATGCTGCAGACATGATGGAGCAGGCAGCCTTCAATGGAGAACTTGATAAACGCGTAGAGGAGTCTCTCTTCACCGGAGCATGGGCTGGCATTGTGAAGGGCCTTAATAAAACAGCGGAGGGAATGGCTACGCCCTTAAAGGACGTTGGGGACGTGTTAGATAGGATGGCCAGTGGCGATCTTAAGGCGCGAGTGGTGAACGATTACAAAGGTGATTATGAGATTCTCAAGGTAGCTTGTAACGAGCTTGGTGAGCAGCTTCAAGGAGTACAAGAGGTTTTAGGGCAGCTCCAGGACGATGCAATTAATGGAAAGCTAGATGCCAGGGGTGATGCGAGCAGATTCAAAGGAGATATTGCGGGAATGGTCCATGGCCTTAACAACGTATTGGATGCAGTAATTGGGCCACTTAATGTGGCAGCCGGGTATATACACCGTATTTCCAAGGGGGACATTCCAGAGAAGATCACTGATGAGTACAAGGGAGGTTTTAATGAGATAAAGGATAATATTAACGGCCTGATTGATGCCTTAAAAGGGCTTATTGACGAAGATGGGGGTAAAGTCCTTCAGGCAGCAGCAAATAAAGACTTACGCCACAGACTTGAGCGCCAATATCATGGGGCATTTGAAAAGATGAAAGAGAATATTAATCTTGTAATGGAAAACATGAATGATGCCCTCAATCAGGTGACTGCCGCTGCTGAGCAAGTGACTGCTGCAGCCGGCCAGGTTTCTTCTTCCAGCCAATCACTGGCAGAAGGTGCTTCTGAACAGGCATCCTCATTGGAGGAGACATCTTCAGCCCTTGAAGAAATATCATCTATGACAAAGCAGAACGCTGATAATGCCAATGAGGCGAATAAGATGATGAAGGAAGCCTCTCAAAGCGTAGAGAAGGCTAAACAATCCATGGACGAGCTTACACAATCCATGAGAGAGATCTCTGCTGCAAGCGAAGAGACCCAGAAAATTATTAAGACTATTGATGAGATTGCCTTCCAGACTAATCTGCTTGCCCTTAATGCGGCTGTGGAGGCTGCAAGGGCTGGAGAGGCGGGCGCTGGATTTGCTGTGGTAGCAGATGAAGTTCGGAACCTTGCCATGCGCTC
>QMLZ01000318.1 GCA_003646995.1 Deltaproteobacteria bacterium
GAGGGGAAGGGGAGTTCTCCCCCTCACCCCTTCTCCTTGTCTCCCCCTCTCCTTGTCCCTCACGCGCAAGGCAGACGAAAACTGAACGTCGTCCCCTCGCCGCGCACGCTTTCCACGGTAATCGTCGTCCCGTGTTGCTCCAGGATGGTCTTGACGATGGCTAGCCCCAGGCCGGTGCCCAGAGTCGCGCGGATGGCCGCCGTACTCCCCCGGTACATCGGCTCGAAAATGTGAGGTAGGTCATCGGTGGCAATGCCGGGACCGGTGTCGGATACCTCCACCCGCGCGACGTGGCCCTCGTGATACAGGCGGATGGTAGCCGTGGCCTCTCCAGAAGAGTATTTAATGGCGTTGTCCAGCAGATTGATGAACACTTGTTGCAGGCGGTCGGGGTCGGCCAGAACGCGGGGTAATCCGGGGGACGCTTGTAGTTGCAGAGTCACCTGCGCCTGTTCTGCCGCTGCCCACAGGGTGGAGATAGCTTCTTCGGCGATGGCTCGCACGTTGACCGGGCGCATCCGGGAGGGAGTCGTTTCCAGGCGGGAGAGGCTCAGCAGGTCGTTCACCAGGCGGGCCAGGCGCTCCACCTCGCCGGCGATGAAGCGCTGCGAGCGCCGCCACAGCGCTTCGTCTTCGACGCTGCAACTACCCAGGATGTCCACGTGGCCCATGATGGCCGTGAGCGGGGTACGCAGTTCGTGGGAGACGGTGCTGATCAGACGGCGGTAGCTCGTCTCACGCTCGCGCAGTTCAACCGGGTCGCTGACCAACACCAGCGCGTTTCTCGCCGGGCCTGCCGCACCCAGGGCGGTGATGGTCACTCGCAGCCGGCGCTGCGCATCGTCGGGGGCGGGAATCTCGGTCGTCTCCGACACGTCGAAGGCCAGCGCCCGTTGCACTGGGGTGCGCAGGGCGAGGGGCAACTCCTGGGCGCGTCCGCCCAGTCCCAGCAGGCGAGCTGCCTCGGCGTTGTGCACTATCACCTGCCCGTCTTGGTCGGCGACGAGCGCGGCCGCGGACAGAGAATTCAGCAGGTCAGGCAGCCAGGAGGGAGAATGTGATACAGCGCGAGCCCGGTGCTGCCAGTAGCGCCAGGTGAGGAGTACGGCCAGGCCGACGAGCAGCGCCACGGCGAGCAACGCGGCCAGGGCAATCCACCCCAGCGGGATACTGACCACGGGTTTCTGCCACAGCGCAGATGCGATCATGCCCGTCTCCTATCATTATACCAAGCGCGTTTGAGAAGCGCGAAAATACTGTTTATGCGCCCTTTTACCTGCTAATTAGCCGTGAAACGTAAAACGTGGTACGTGAGGGTCACGTTTTACGCATCACGCATCACGCCTGGTTGTCATACTCTATACGCCCTCAGCATATACGTCCCCCCTTGATGAATTTGTAGCCAATGCTGCGCACCGTCAGCAGATAACGCGGATGGTGTGGATCCTCCTCTAGCTTGTGACGCAAGCGCTGGATGTGCACATCCACCGTGCGCGAGTCACCCAGGTAATCGTAGCCCCACACCTTTTCCAGCAGGGTCTCCCGCCCAAACACCCTGCCCGGGTTAGAGGCCAGTAGTACCAGCAGGTCAAACTCCTTGGGGGTCAGATCCACCGGCTGACCTCGTATGGTGACAGTTCTCCCTGTGAGGTCAATCTCCAACTGGTCAATGCACAAGCGCTCAGGTTCACATCCCGCCGTGCGGCTGCGGGCCAGGCGCAGGACAGCGTGCACGCGGGCGATCAACTCGCGGGTGTTGAAGGGTTTGGTGATGTAATCGTCCGCGCCCAACTCCAGGCCTACCACTTTGTCCACGTCCTCGTCGCGTGCAGTGAGCATGATAATTGGCACGTAAGTCGGCATGCGGCGGACTGCGCGACAGACCTCCAGACCGCTCACGCCGGGCAGCATGAGGTCCAGGATGACAAGGTCAGGCGGGGACCGGTTCACGGAGGCCAGCGCCTGCCGTCCGTCTTCGGTCACCTCGACGGTGAACCCCTCGCGCTCCAGCGCCGTTTGCACGAAGGCGGCAATGGCCGTTTCGTCTTCTACGAGAAGGATGTTATCCTGCATCTGCACTCACCTGTGCAAATATGCAAAACACTGCGCTACAACTCCATAATACCGCAAACTAAGCCCACTGTCAAGGGTTAACTTCTCCAGTTTCCAGGTAGGTCGGGCCCGTGGCCCGACGAACCCAGGGCTACCAGTGAAGATACTGGGAAACCGGAGGTTGACTTTCATTGGCAAGGTGGTAAAATAGAGCCAGGTGCGACGCGCCTTGCACCCGACGATTTCACGAACAACGGGGAGGGGACAATGCCCGAAAAGAAAAAACTGGTACTGATTGATGGTCACGCGCTGGCCTACCGCGCCTTTCACGCCCTGCCACCCACACTGAGCACAAAAAGCGGCGAGTTGACCAACGCCACTTTCGGTTTCACTTCAATGCTGCTCAACGTGCTGCGCGACGAACGACCGGACTACATCATCGTGGCCTTCGATGTGGGACGCACTTTCCGCCACGAGGAGTACCCGGAGTACAAAGCCCACCGTCGAGAGATGCCCGAGGAGCTGCATTATCAGTTCGAGCGCATCCGCGAGATCATCAAGGCACTTAATATCCCCATAGTTGAGGCGCCGGGCTATGAGGCTGACGACGTATTGGGCACCCTCGCCCGCCAGGCGGCAGCGCAGGGTCTGGAGACCCTGATCGTCACCGGCGATACCGACATTTTTCAACTCATTGATGAACGCACCCGCGTGCTCATCTCCGGCCGCCGGTTCTCCGACACGGTGGTTTACGACGAACAGGGCATTGAGAAGCGATACGGTCTCAAGCCCGCGCAGCTCGTGGATTACAAAGCCATCGTCGGCGACACAAGCGACAACATCCCCGGCGTGCGTGGCGTAGGCAAGAAAACGGCGACGACCCTGTTGCAGAAGTACGGCAGTATCGAAAATATCTACCAACACCTGGACGAGGTGAAATCCACGCGGTTCCGCGAGGCACTGGCCAAAGCCCGCGACGCGGCGTTCCTGAGCAAACACCTGGCAACCATCGTCACCGACGTGCCCGTCTCCCTCGACCTGGGGGCCTGTCGCTTTGGCTCTTTCGACCGGGCGCGACTGAAGGAAATCTTCCGCGAGCTGGAGTTCCGCTCCTTGATGGATCGCCTGCCCGGTGGCGAGGTGAGCGGCCCGCCCCAGCAACTCTCATTATTTGGCCAAGAGACCTCCGCGCCCCGCGAGCGCACCGCCCTTACCGAGCACCAGGTCATTGTCACCGAGCCGGCCCTGGACGCGCTGGTGGAACGGTTGCACCGGGCGCAGGCGGTGACTTTCGACGTGGAAACCACCAGCACCGACGCCATGCAGGCTGAACTGGTGGGCATTGCCCTGACGGATGAGCCTGGCAAAGGGGCTTACATCCCCGTAGGTCATCGGACAGAGACCGGCAACCAGCTTCCCCTCGATGCAGTGCTGAACAAGCTCAAGCCCATCCTCACCGACCCGCGCATCGCCCGGTATGCTCACAATGGCAAGTACGACATCACCGTGCTGGCTCGCCACGGCCTGCCCATCCCAGACCTGGCCTTCGACACCATGATCGCCGAGTGGCTGATTGACCCGGCCAGCCGTAACCTGGGGCTGAAGAGTCTGGCTCAGGCCCGTCTGGAAGTGGAGATGACTCCCATCAGCGAGCTTATCGGCAAGGGCAAAAAGCAGACGACGATGGATCGCGTCTCCGTGGAGCGGGTGGCCCCCTACGCTGCCGCCGACGTGGACATGACCCATCGCCTGGTAAGCGTGCTGGAGCCGGAGCTGCGGAAGCGTGCCCTGTGGAAGCTCTTCACCGAGGTCGAGATGCCCCTGGTCACCGTGCTGGCGGCAATGGAGATGCGCGGGGTCAAGCTCGACGTGAAGTACCTGGACAAGATGTCTGCCGAACTCCAGAAGCGACTGGCCGCGCTGGAGCGGGAGATTCAGGACATGGTGGGGTA
>QMLZ01000319.1 GCA_003646995.1 Deltaproteobacteria bacterium
AAGGACCCTCACGAGATATTTGATGCAGATTACCTTTTTGTGGAATCCACTTACGGTGACAGGAAACACAAATCATTTGATGACAGCAAGGCCGAACTACTTGAGGCGATAAATTACAGCTATAGCCATGGGGAAAAGATCATAATACCCGCTTTAGCAGTAGAGAGGACACAAGAAATCCTTTATATACTCGGCGAGCTTGACAGGGCCGGGAAGCTACCAAACATACCCATTTACCTGGATAGCCCACTCGCTATAAAGGCAACAGAAATCTTCCGAAAAAACAAGAAGTGTTACGACCAAGAGGCGCAAGCGATCGTAGAGGAAGGGTATGATCCTTTTGACATGCCAAACCTAAGGTTCACCCTCACAACTCAAGAGTCCATGGAGATCAATGAACTTCAGGGTAGTGCTATTGTCATTGCGGCCAACGGTATGTGTACTGCTGGAAGAATCAAACATCACTTGAAGCACAACCTCTGGCGGGAAGGAGCCAGCCTGGTTATTGTTGGCTATCAGGCAGCAGGAACTACAGGGAGAAAGATAGTGGAAGGGGCAAAACGGGTAAAGATCTTCAGGGAGAACGTTGCCGTTAATGCCAAGGTTTTCACTATTGGTGGATTTTCGGCACACGCGGACCAAGAAGACCTTTTGCAATGGATATCCCACTTCGAGTCGAGACCCGAGGTGTTTGTTGTCCATGGGGAACCTGCCTCCAGCCAGGCCCTTGCAAGCTTAATTGAACAGCGGTTTAAGTTGAAAGTTCATATACCCAGATGGAAAGAGCGCCTTGTACTCAAGCCTAGGGAGATCGGAGTTGAGGCCCATGGAGGACAGGAGGCCCTCCCCGACATCCAAACCATGATGTTCAATGCGGTAGTGGATCTGGAAAAGCAAATCAAGAAATTGAAAAAGTTGATCATGTCGAAGCAGTGGCTGGAAAAGGCAGGTGAGGAGGAGGTGGATAAGCTCCAGTATCTGAACGAGGAATTAAGAGAAATGCTTGGATAACACATGTCTTGAATCTCATTTTTCGTGCGGGTATCCCTGTTTTACTACCTGGACCAGATCAGAAATGTTGAGCTCCATCATCCTTATGCTGGCTAGTACCCGGTCTGAATTTCTTTTGATGGAAGGTACAAGGTCCGACATTTGGTTCAACTTTAAGGCAACTTTTTTGAGTTCCTGGATGAGCTGATTAAATTTTTTCAGTTCCTCTTTCCTTGTCACGGCCTAATGCTCCCGTCAGTGGTTTTTCCTGAGATCTTTGAAGCGCCTAGCCTTCACCTCGTACCGAGGCAGGGTACCGTATTCATGAAACTCAAGATGGTATCCTAAATTGGTCTTGAGCCGCAGTTGGTCCTGGAGCAAGGCTTCAATTCTTTCCTTGTCGGATTCATGGCCGGGTAACAGTTCCACCTTAAGGGTTATGCGATCCGTATCTCCCTTCTTATCAACCACCACCTCATATTCATCACTGAGCCCATCAATGCTTCTGACCACTTCCTCAATGGCCGATGGAGCCAAAAGAACCCCCTTTACCTTAGTGATATCATCGGTTCTCCCCACCACTCCACCTTTGATGAGCCTGAATGTCCTGCCACAACTACATCGCTCATCAGACCATTGAATAATGTCTTTTGAATCAAATCTCACACATGGTTGGGCCAAGCGATCAAAAGCGGTGATAACCAATTTTCCCTGCCTTCCTGGTTCTTCAATAGGTTCGCCGGTTTCAAGGTCAATGATTTCCACTAGAAAGAAGCCTTCGTTCACATGAAGCCCCCTCGGTTGCGCCTTACATTCATAAGACCAGGCACCGATCTCCGTGGCACCAGCGTGGTCATAGACCCTTGCTCCCCAAGCTTCTTCCATCCTTCGTTTGGTGCTGGGTATACTGGCGCCTGGCTCCCCAGCACATGTTATCTTCTGGATACCCAAGGTGGAAGGTTCAATGCCCATTTTGTTTCTGGCAGTGTCTGCCATTGCCAGTACATAGGTAGGAGTAGCCATCATGGCCGTGGGTTTGAGCTCTTGGATTTTTAGGATTCGTGCCTTTGTGTCAAGAACTCCTCCTGGCACGACCTCGCACCCTATTTTTTCTGCTGCGTAATGCCCTGCCCAAAAGGCCACGAACACATTGTAGCCAAAAGGAATGAATACCCTGTCCGATGGCCTATAGCCCTGAGCCCATAATATGTAAGCCCAGCATTCGGACCACCATTCCCAGTCCACCCAAGTGTCGGGCTGATATACTGGTTGGCCGGTGGTCCCGCTCGTCTGGCGGAACTCTGTAACTTCTTCAAGAGGTACACAAAGCGCATCTCCGTAAGGAAAGGGATCCTTGCGCTGTATATCACGCATCATGGATTTTTCCACGGTGGGGACATGACGGATATCGTCAAGAGATCTAATATCCTCGGGTCGGATCCCTGCCTTCTCGTACAGGTTCCGATGAAACCTGGAATGATCGTATGCCCATTGGAAAATGCGTCTAAATTTTTTTAACTGCAGAGAACGAATTTCGTCCTCTGGCAGTGTTTCCATGAAAGGATTCCAGTACTCGCGCTCCTGAGGCATCATGCCACTCCAGCTCAGCTGTCCAGTAATACTATTCCTTGGCCTGCCGTTTTTGTTTCAATGCCATGTACACTCTTTCTGGCAAAAGGGGTAGCTCAAAAATTCTTACTCCCGTGGCATTATAAACCGCATTTAGTATGGCGGGAATGGTTGGCATAATTGCGCCTTCTCCCACTTCTTTGGCTCCAAACGGACCATTGGGTTCATTGCTTTCCACAATTATGGTTTTGATCTCAGGCACATCAAGGGAAGTTGGAATCTTGTATTCGCTCAGATTTGGATTTAGTATCCTTCCTTTTTTATCGAATTTTACCTCTTCAAAAAGTGCCTCGCCCAAGCCCATGGACAATGACCCTTGCATTTGCCCCTCAACTGATGTGCGATTAATGGCAAAGCCGCAGTCATGGGCATCGGTCATATCATCTATGGAAACGTAGCCGGTTTCTAGATCAACCGTGACTTCCACAATCTCTGCTGAACACCCATAAGCAGGAGAAGTGCCAACAGTGGCTCCCTTGAAGGAGCCTCCTAGCTTTGGCGGCTTGTATTTTCCAGTGCCAACTATAATCCCTCTCTTGAGATAGGCCACCCTTGCAGCCTCGCGAAAAGTCAAATAAGGTTCTTTGGGGTGATCCGTCCATCCACGATGTTCTTTGATGTAACGCTGCCTGAGGGGAGTGAAATCCACATCCTGTTTTTTGAAAATGATTCTTCCCTCCCTGATATCAATCTCCTCGGGCGACAGGTTCAGCTCTTCGGCCACGCTTTCCACTACTTGCTTTTTTACTGCCTCAGCAGCTTCTTTGACTGCATGTCCGCTCATCAATGTCTGCCTGCTGGAATAGGCTCCTAGATCGACGCCGTATTCGGTGTCACCGGAATGTACCCTAACATCATCCAGTTTCACCCCCAAGGCCTCTGCGGCTATCATTGCAAGAACAGTGTCCGAACCCTGGCCAATTTCCGCGGATGCCGTGTAAAGATTCACTGTGCCCCCATCCTCACTCAACTTGATGGTGGCAGTGGAATGATACGTGTCAGAGCGGTAGATGGGATAACCGGCTCCCGATACAAAGAAACCGCATGCCATACCAATGCCTTTGCCTTTCGGCAGTTTCCCCTTTTTTTTAGTCCATTGCGAACCTTCTCTAACTGCTTCAATGCATTCCTTCATGCCTAAGCTGCTCATGTTTAGTTCATTGCAAGTAACATCCCCCCTGCCCATCACGTTTTTGAGTCTCAATTCAATGGGATCAATACCCAGTTCTTCAGCAACAATATCAAGCTGCTGTTCAAAAAGAGCACGTGCCGCAACAGCCCCATGCCCCCTTTGGGCGCCGCAAGCGGGCTTGTTCGTATATACTCTGAAACCATCGTATTTCATATTGGGGAGTTTATAGGGGCCACCCAGCATTGAGCCCGCA
>QMLZ01000320.1 GCA_003646995.1 Deltaproteobacteria bacterium
GCTTTTGCTTCAGCTTCAGCTTTCGCCTTGGCCTCTTCCTCTGGGCTGGGTTTGGCCTCAGCTTTTACTTCCTCCGCAGGTTTTTCTTTTACCTCCTCCTTTTTCTCTTCCTTAGGTTTTAACTCTACGACCTTCTTTTCCTCCTTTGCCTCGGCCTTTGGTTTAGCCTCCTTAGGTGGTGCCTTCGGCTTTTCCTTGGGCTTAGGCTTCTTTGCCGCCTTCTTTACTTCCTTCTTCGCAGGTTCAGCCTCTGCACCAAAATCAAGATTTGGCTCGGGCGCGATGGCTATGAGGTCGGCCTCTTCGTAAGGTAAAGACTTGGAAATCTCGGCAATATCAGTAGCCATTCCGCCTTCTACCATCAAATTAATAAAGGAACGAATCATGCGTACACTCTCGGGATGGCGCAGAATCACGACGTCAGAGCCTGCCAATAAGTAACACACTGCACTTACGATCTCCATTGTTATAGCTCTTTTCTCTGGATCGCCCATGGCTGGAGCCTCATCGATCCCCTCCCCAGCTTCTTTACACTTCCAGATCTCATTGGCGAGGTTAGAGATCATGGGTGACTGCAGCTTATCGTCCTCTTGGGTCAGTGCAGCCATCCTGATTCGCTCCATAACTGAATAACTGTACTCCAACCCATAACCAAGCCCACCTGTAGTGGGATCAATGATTATGTTATCCAGGGAGACGCCAAGGTTCTCCAACAGGATATTAAGCTGCTTGGCCAAGTTCACATCGATAGGCGTAGAAGCAACTACGGTATGGTGATAGGCCAAGGCTGTAGCACCTACGCCCTTGTAACAGCCTTCTTCCACCGGTGACAGACCAACGTTCTTGCCTTCACACACCTCGCATATCTTTCTAAGAACTTCCTCATCCTTTTGATTATTAGCTGTCCCCCACATAACAACTGGAACATTCACGGCATCAACCACTTTCTTTGCCACCTCTGCCGCCTCATCCGCTGATCTGTCCATACCGTTAGGATCCGTGCTTTTCAATTGTAGCACGATCAGGTCTGCACCATATTCTTCCACACATTTCTTGGCCCACGCTGCGGGATCGGAGACCACATCCTTAAAAGGCTCTAGAGCAGCAGCCGGCCACTCCTCCGAAGGATCATAGTCCCAAATCTCCATAGCAATCTTAGGGGGATTTGGCATCTCTCCTTCAAAAAGGTGAAATGGATAGGATGTCTGGCCACCAAGTGTTACCGCACCATCACCGGCACCAATTACGACTTCTCTGATCTTTCCAGAATAAATCTGCTTGGGGATTTCGAAAGCCAATTTTAGCCCTCCTTACTTTAAGTTACTCATCATAAAAGAATTGTTATAACACAACGACACACCTCGCCGCTTCTCTGTTTCTGCCAGGCGTAAAGTTGTGAAAAATATAACAAAGCGCCACAAAAAAATTACCTCATTAGGGAGGTAACCGAGGGAGTAAAATAGACGATGCGTCTAAGCTTGTCAAGCAAATTTTGCAATAATTCACATATCTTTTGCTACTATATGTAGGGCTACCCTTTCAACGCATACCATATATTGAGACTGCCACCTGCCCAAAGTAAGTATTTGCCATACCTTAATTTACATAGAGGACAGCAGCCGTTCAAATATCATATATGCCTCTTGTAGAGCTCTGTTATCAGCGGGCAATTCAGTAGTGGGTTTTCCCTTCAGATCGTAGCTACGAATCTCTTCATCCTCCGGTATAATCCCTATGAGCCCCAAATTAAAAGAAGACGCGGCCTCTCTGATATCTTGCTCTTGCCCATCTTTTGCTAGGTTCACCAAAACATATTTGTCTTTTATGTTGAGGCGTAGCTCTTCGGCCAGTTCCACTATCCGCTGTGCAGCCTGAAGACCTCTCCTTGTGGCGTCCGAAACCACGACCAAGGCATCAATATTGTTGGTAGTCAATCGACTCAAGTGCTCCATACCCGCTTCATTGTCCATCACGATAAACTTATAATTATTGATCAGTCTCTCAAGGGACTGGGTTAACAGGGCGTTGGCCGCACAGTAACAACCTGCACCCTCAGGCCTTCCCATTACAATTAGATCAAACCCGTCCGCCTCCACGACAGCCTCTTGAAGTTTCATTTCCATAAAAACATCCTTGGTCATTCCAGTGCCAACACCCTTTTTCATCTGTTCCCTTGCTTCACCCAAAGTCTCATGCACCTCAAGACCTAGCACCTCATTAAGATTTGCATTAGCGTCAGCGTCGACCGCGAGCACCGGTGTCATACCCTTTTCCACAAGATATCTGATTAAAAGACCGGCTAAGGTAGTCTTTCCGGTACCACCTTTGCCGGCAAAAGCGATGGAATGCATTAAGAATTCCTCCTACTTGGGGATTTTAGTTGAAATTGCCGGGTCATTTTAATAAGATTCCAGCACATTTCCACGTTTCCACTAATATTTCTTTTAATTATGCCAAAAAAAAAAGACATATGGAAGCAAATCATCAAAACTCTTCAATCCCACCATCAAGAACGACACATACATGCGTGGTTTTCAGGAACCGAACTTGAGTTCCTTGACTCAAGAAATGCAATAATCAAAGTACCGAATCGCTTTGTTGCAATATGGCTAAGGGACCATTTTCTCTCCAATTTGACTAGCGCGTTTAAGCAAGTATGCGGTTACGCCCCGACAATATCTTACAGTTACGCGTCCTCACCAAATCCGTTTATTAATACCTCCACCTCCGCTTTTCACCCTGAGTTTACTTTTGACACATTCATTGTGGACAGCTTGAACCGATTCGCACATGCAGCAGCTCTGTCCGTCGCGGAAAAACCATTGTCGAACAAGCTCAGCCCCCTTGTCATCTTTGCCAAATTCCCTTCGGGTAAGACCCATCTATTGCATGCTATCGGCAACTATATTAGGTTTAACAGTCCCGATGCCACAGTAGGATATATTTCCACAAAAGACTTTATCTCAGCGGTTCACCAAACAGATCCTGAGCCTTTTTGCAATCTTGACATATTATTGATGGACGACATTCATCATATGGCCGGTCACATGAAAGCCCAGTTGGCACTGCTGAACATAGCTGACAACTTCCTTTCCCGGAATAAGCCTTTTGTCTTTACTTGCACCGAGCCCCCCGGGTGTATCCCAAACCTCGATCAGCATTTGGGCTCCAGATTGCAATCGGGTATTCTAGCCGAAATCACAGGGGTCGAGGAGAAAACAAGAGTAGCTATAGTTAGGAGAAAACTGGCTAAACACATGGTTAAGCTTCCAGAGGATATAATCCTCTATCTAATAAATCTCACCGATGACCTTAGCGGACTGCTTAAACTCACTGAGGCCATAGTAAAACACAAGGCGAACAAAGGAGCACTTGAGTTGTCTGATATAGCAGGACTCACGGTTGCTAAAGACCAACCAGTTATTGATATGGAACAGGTTCTGGACTCTGTTGCAGGATTTTATGGGATCAGCCGTGCAGAGTTGACTTCGCCTTCAAAACAGCGGCGGATTTGCCGTTGCCGCCATATCGCAATGTATCTTTGTAAAGAAATCCTGGGAATTCCCCTTAAAGATATCGCAGAGTTAATGGGGAAATTGAGTCATTCCAGTATATTATATGGAGTAAAGAGGATTCAAAAGGATATAAACACCAATAGACAGACCTTAAAGGAAATTCAGGAACTAAAAAAGATAATAACATATTGTTAATTCTAAAAGTTTTTGATATGATTTTGTTAATCAAAATAAGCCTTTCTGAAAGTTGTGAAGAAACAGAGTGCAAAAGGTTCTATATAAAACTTGTTGTTATATCAAAGAGTTATGGTGTTTTTAGAAAAATAGACAGCGCCTATTGTTATTCCTTTGTTAAATATAGAGATATAGTAATCAACCTAACAGCTAAAAAGGAGAATTTAAAATGAGGTTCACGGTAGACCGCAGTCTCTTACTGAAGGCCCTAAGTAGAGTACAAGGTGTAATTGAAAAAAGAAGCAACATGCC
>QMLZ01000321.1 GCA_003646995.1 Deltaproteobacteria bacterium
CCACCATGATCTTCCGTCGAGTTTTCATGACAATCATCCTTGTGCAAAAGTTTTGTACACATGCCCATTGTAATGATTGGGCGACAAAGCATCTTTCTTCTTGTACAGCAAATGATATACCAGTTTACAAGATCTGTTGTGGTTTTGTCTAACTATTTGTAGATTCAAGGAATAACCCGATCGTAGTAAATTTCTTTGTTGCGATACTTGTTATCTCATGTGGATCCTTTTTTACAAATTGTAAAGATACCATTTGGCACCATCGATTCTCATGTCCCTTCGATTTGGGAAGAAGAGGTACCACATATTCAGGACAAAAGGCCTGGTTTCTGTTGTCGCGAAGGGATATATAAGCTATGATTTGAAAACCAAGAGGGATGTGAGGACACCGATCATGGGTTTTTTTCGTAAGAGTCAGAATGAGATATTAGAGACGCCTGACCTAGAAAAGTTGCGCAAGCTAATTGATAGTGCTGGTCTCCCTGAATATGCCCTGGCCGTGGCTGAGAAAGAAATCGAAAGACTCGCCAAGATAGATGCGTCCATGCCTGAATACCCGCTTGGCATTGCCTACCTTGAATACCTCGCTTCTCTGCCATGGAATAAATACACAGATGATAACCTGGATTTGGACAGGGCCAAGCAGATATTAGATAGCTACCATTATGGGCTTGAGTCTGTGAAGGAACGAATTCTGGAATTTTTGGCCGTGAGAACCCTGTGCTCTATGAGGCCGTTCAGCATCCTGGTGGTCGATGACGAGCCGGTAGCCCGCACGAATTTGGAATATGTTTTACGGAAGGAAGGTTATGAAGTTGTTGCTGCTGAAAATGGTGCAGAGGCACTGGAAAAACTCGAAGTGCGCGAATTTGATCTTCTTTTGACAGATCTTAAGATGGATAAGGTGGATGGAATTGAACTCTTGAAAAGGGCAAAAAAGATAGTTCCATCTATAGAGATTGTGATATTCACTGGGTATGCAACAGTCAGTTCTGCTGTAGAGGCATTGCAGCTCGGGGCAGCCCATTACCTTACAAAGCCCATCAGTCTCGACGAACTCAGGGAAGTAGTAAAAAACATTCGTGGCAAAAAACGTCATATTCAAAATGTTAATGGACCCATTCTGTGTTTTTCAGGTCCTCCAGGCACAGGAAAGACATCGGTAGGAAAGGCAATAGCCGAGGCCCTGGGCAGAAAGTTTACTCGGCTGTCCCTGGCAGGGATGAGGGATGAATCTGAGCTAAGGGGGCACAGACGTACATACGTGGGTGCCATGCCAGGTCGCATTATCAACGAAATAAAGAGATTGGGAGTGAGGAATCCCCTCTTTATGCTTGACGAAATTGACAAGATGGGCCAGGACTTCAACGGTGACCCGTCTTCAGTATTGCTTGAGATTCTTGATCCCGAACAAAATAATAATTTTTTAGATTATTATCTTGATTTACCCTTTGACCTAAGCCCTGTGATCTTCATTGCCACTGCCAACTCGGTAGAAGACCTTTCCGCACCTCTCAGGGACAGAATGGAAATCATAACATTTTCCGGATACTCTGAGAAGGAGAAGCTTCATATTGCACGGTCCCATTTGATGCCAAAACAGGTTGCCGGAAGTGGTTTAATGCCCGATTCTCCGCAATTTAAGGAAGACGCGATTATCAAGATAATACGAGAATACACGGAAGAGTCAGGTGTAAGGAACCTGGAACGAGAGATTGCAACCATTTGCAGGAAACTGGCAAGGGAAAGACTCAGGGGGAGTGCGGGAGACAGGCCTGCGCTGGTGGTTGGTCCTGCTGAGGTGGAAAAACTATTGGGACCAAGAAAATACCAAAGAGAGACAAAATATGCCAGCGACAGGGTGGGCGTTGCCACCGGTCTGGTGTGGACTGATTTCGGGGGCGAGATAATCTTCGTAGAAACCAGCATAATGCCTGGTGCCCAACAATTGATTCTAACAGGATCTTTGGGCACGGTCATCAAGGAATCCGCCCAGACGGCCCTGAGCTATATCCGCAGCCATGCAGGGCAACTGGGGATTGATTCGGATTTTTACGCTGACAAAGATATTCATATCCATATACCGGCTGGTGACATCCCTAAAGATGGCCCTTCAGCGGGGCTCACCATTGCCATTGCCCTCATATCACTTCTCACCGGGAGAAAGGCGAGAAGTGATGTCGCCATAACAGGGGAACTCAGCCTTACTGGGCGCATCCTGCCCGTAAAAGGAGTGAAAGAAAAAATCCTGGCCGCTCAGAGGGCTGGAATAAACACGGTTATCTTTCCCAAAGAAAATGCCAAAGACATTGAAACGCTGGGAGATGAGGTGCTGGAGGGGATCCAGGTCATCACAGCAGAAGAACTATTGGAACTCACTGACGTGGCATTGATGCCGCTCGAACGCAAACGATAAAAAGAGATCTTAGGGCTCTTCCAGTTTGTATTTCTTGAGCTTTCTCCACAGCGAGACCCTGTCGATCCCTAGAATTTCAGCAGCCTTTGTCTTGTTCCCCTTAGTCTTTGTCAAAATCCACGAGATATATTCCTTTTCCTGCTCTTCTAAGGTCAAAAAGTCTCTCTGTTTGGGCCGATGCACCCTTAGGGTGAACTGTTGAAGATCTGGGGGCAGGTGCTTGGGCTGAACAGTGTCTCCTTCACAAAGGGCCACGGCACGTTCAATAATGTTTTCCAGTTCTCTCACATTGCCTGGGAATTCGTATGCCATAAGTATATCCATTACTTGGTCGGATATCTTTTCAACGGCTTTGTTTTGGGCGTTAGAGAACTTCTTTAAAAAATGATAGGCCAATAGCGGGATATCGTCCCTTCGGTCTGTAAGGGCGGGAACCTCGATGGTAATTACATTCAGCCGATAATAAAGGTCCTGGCGAAAGGTTCCCTTTCTGACCTCCTTTTTGAGGTCCTTGTTTGTGGCAGCCAGCACCCTTATGTCCACAGGAATTTCCTCTGTGCCACCCACCCTGATAAGCCTTTTTTCCTGCAAGACTCGCAAAAGTTTGACCTGCATGGGAAGGGGCATGTCGCCTATCTCATCCAGCAGCACGGTGCCGCCAGAGGCTGCCTCCAGCAAGCCCTTTTTTACCCCTCGGGCTCCGGTAAACGCCTCCTTTTCATGACCAAAAAGCTCATTAGCCAATAATTCCTCACTGAATGCGCCACAATTAAACGCGAGGAACCTTGCTTCAGCCCGTGGGCTGAGCGCATGTATGGCTCTCGCAACCAACTCCTTGCCGGTCCCCGTCTCCCCCAGGATAAGGACATTGCAATCAGTAGGTGCTATTTGCTTTATGGTGTCTTGCAGAGCCAAGATCTTTGGACTTTTTCCTATTATCATTGGGAGCTGATCGTGTTCTTTGACCTTGGCGCGAAGTTCCGTGACCTCTTTCTTAAGTTGTCTTTTCTCAAGGGCTGTCCTAACGGTGTGGCGGACTTCATCCAGCTTGAAGGGTTTTGATATGTAATGATAGGCCCCTTTTTTCATGGCCTCTACTGCTGTGTCCACGGTAGCGTATGCTGTGATCAGAATCACCTCTGTGTCAGGGTGCAAGTCCTTGGCATGCTCAAGGATTTGTAATCCATCGATGGGTTGCATCTTGAGGTCTGTGAGGACAAGATCAAATTCTGTCTTCTCTAAACGCTTTATTGCCTCAACCCCGCTTTCTAAGGCAAGAACCTCGTAACCTTCCTTCAGCATGATGTGCTCCAGGTTCTGAAGCGCTATGGGTTCATCGTCTACTATCAATATCTTCGGCTTTGTTTTTTCCATGGCTACTGCACCTTCAAGGGAAGCCGGATAATGAAGCGGGTTCCTTTGCCTTTCTTGCTTACTACTGTAATACTACCATTAAGTTGTTCAATAATGCCGTGGACTATCGAAAGAAGCAGACCCGTCCCTGCTCCAACCTCCTTTGTGGTAAAAAAAGGATCGAAGATACGGGACAAGTCTTCAAGGTCAATTCCTA
>QMLZ01000322.1 GCA_003646995.1 Deltaproteobacteria bacterium
ATACAAAGAAACTGATCTAAACAAGAAAAAGATCGGCTGCGGTAATTACCCTGGTACTTATCAACGCAGCGACGAAATTGATGCATGGGCATAAAGTCCATTAATTGAGAAAAAACAAATTTTTCTGAATACATAGGCCATCCCCTCCCGGTGTTTTTCGGGAAATTATGGCCAAAAATGGATTTTCAAGTCGATGACAAATTTTATCTCTATTTTATGTAGCTGTTTTAATAGGTTATCTCATCACCATCAGTTCTTAATTGGACACCTATGACTAAAAATAACAAATTATCCGTTTAACAATTCATTCCGGGTTGGCTGATTGCCACCTGACCTCATTCCCATCTCCACGCCTTCCCTGATGTGGTTCATGACCAATTCAAAAATCGGTTTGAGCCATGGATTACGCGATAAGTTCTTCAAAAGTATCTCCCCCCGCCCTTACAAGGATCCTAGCGCGCCCACGATTGACAAAACTGATCAAAAGGGGCCGGGAAAAAACATTGACCCTTATATTGGGCAGGGCAGCTCAGGGCAAATCCACAGTCGCTGCAACTTACACAAAAGCCCTTTCCACCCCAGCAGCATGGCTTAACCTTGACACACAGGACTCAGACCCTATTAATCTATATTATTTGCTGGTTCGAGACCTTGATCACCTTGTGCCAGAAGATAGCCGGTCATTTTTGCTCTCCTACCCCTCAATCACCCTGGGCCCAAGATTACAAGCCCCTCTTTTGCAAGACTGGGCACAAACTATCTTTGATTGTTTACCCTTTAGAATAGATATCATATTCGACGGCCTGGACCGCTTGGACCCTGAGGCACGCTCTTATGGGTTTTTAAAGACACTGGTGGACAATGCCCCAGACCATGTTCACATGATCCTGGTCTCCAGAGAAGAACCTCCAATTAGTATTTCAGAAAAAAAACTCAAAGATCAGGTTCATGTCATAGACAATTCTGATCTGGCATTCACAGCCAGAGAAATTAGAGCCTATTTTAGTCAAATCTGTGGCCTCCCACTAAGTATTAGGGCCGCCCAAAAAGCTCATGAACTTTCAGAAGGCTGGATTGGAGGACTGGTGCTCCTGTCACAGCTCCTATCCCGGGTACAAGACAAGGACAGGGAAAAATACATTGATGAGGGGCTGCCAGAGTACTTTAAAATAGAAGTCTTCCGGTATTTTGCCGAAGAAATCCTATCAAGCCAGCCCGAATGGCTCCAGGATGTCTATATTAAATCTGCCATATTTGATGTTATTGAACCAGCGCTTCTGACCACTCTGGTGCCCCTGGGAGACACTGAAAACCTTTTTCACGAAACAGCCCAAAAAAATCTATTCACTGAAGTCTTTTATGACAAAAAACGGGGTTGGATGTTCAGGTATCACACTCTTTACAGGGAGTTTCTACTGGACCGGTTCCGGTCAAAATTGACGCCCACAGAGCAAAGGATTCTATACAGTAAGGTTGGACGCCTCTATGAAAAACGCGATGATAGGGATAATGCAATCCAGTACTTTTTAGAGGCCAGGGAATACAAAAGGGCAGCTTCCATCATGGAAAAGGTTGGTATGGACCTGCTCAAGACAGGGCGGCTGGCCGATCTTTCCGGGTGGCTTGAGAGTCTTCCACAAGATATGGTGGAGGCAAATCCTTGGCTGTTGTTTTATCTATGTATGGCCAGGCGGTTTACTGAGACAAGGGAAAATATCCTTCGGCTTGAAAGGGCACGCCGGCTTTTTAAGAAAGGCAATGACATTAGTGGACAATTGCTATGCCTGGCCTTCATTATCGAAGCTTCCATATTAGCAGGACGCGATATCACTCCCATGGCCCAACTGCTGGAGCAAGGGGAATTGATTTTAAGCCAGGTGGGTTCTGATCAATTCATCTTTGAACGAGCTACTCTTTTATATCAAATGGGATTTGGATATACCCTCAGAAGCGGAGATTTCAAAAAAGGTTATTGGACCAGTAAAAATGCCTACGTTCTGGCTCAACAGCTCAGCATACTTACACTGCGGCTTAATGCCCTTGCCACTTCTCTTCTGGCGCTAACACTATCGGGAAAATTTTTCGATGCGGATAACGTATGTGCAGATATAGAACAGCTTGTGAGCAAATGCGCTTATCGTGAACTCCGGTTTTTTTGTTCAATAAATCAGGTTCAATTGCTTATAGTCAAAGGAAATTTAGAAGAGGCGAAAAGTATTGTGGAGAGCGCCCAGGCCGAGGCCGAACGCCTTGGCCTGATCTATATCTACCATGCCCTCTTGCTGCAGGACTTTCAGCTAAGGCCGGCGTTAGGGGAATTTGAAGCTGCCGAAGATATCGGAGCAAGACTGTTGGACTCTGTGGAGTCAATGGGGAACCTGTTCTTTACCGGGTTGGTGAACCTATTTCTGGGGGTCAGCTTTAATAGAAAAAAGGATTTTATCAAGGCAGAGGAATATATTGGATCTGCAATTCATATCCTGTCATCCCCTCAGGCACACAGCCCGAACCATCTCTGTGTTGCGAATTTACTGCTGGGGTTGGTACATCGGCATCTGGGGAAGTTTGAAAAGGCAAGATGGCTATTAGAACAAGCACTCAAATTTGGAGAGGCAATGCCCTGTTATATTGTTACAACCGCGGCATACATGAGATTGGCCCTTGTGGAACATGATCAACATTTAGCCAAACAGGCAACCAGTGTCCTTGCCGCAGGATTCAAGCTTGCTCAGAAGTATCAAGCTGAACATATCATCTGGATGAGCAGTGATGACTTTATGGCTGCCTGTCTGTTGGCTATTGACCTAAATATTCCTCAGGTCCGGGACTATGCGGCTCATCTTTTGGCCTCGCGTTTTCCAAAAGAAGCCAAATCAGAACTCCTGCGACTTTCACACCACCCCAAGGCCCCGGTCCGCAAACTGGCCCTGGAGATCAGAAAAAAGATCAAGCGAACCACTCTTCCCGTTATACGCATACTCACTCTGGGTGAGTTCCAGGTAATACGGGGCTGTGAAATGATGGTTGACAGAGATTGGCTCAGGGCCCAGTCCCAAAACCTCCTCAAGGCAATTATCTCCCACGGATCCCAGAATATCCCCAAAGACCTGCTGGCAGAGGCCCTGTGGCCCAAAATGTCCTCACAGACCAGTGCAAACAACTTTAAGGTCACCCTCCACCGCCTCAGAAAATCCCTTGGGCCCGCCATAGACAAAACGTTTGGCTCCGCCTATATCCATGTTCGCAAAAACCGGGTCTCGCTGGACCCGGAACTATGCCAGGTGGATGTGGACCAATTTGAGTCCCTCATCAAACAGGCCAGGTCTCACCATCAAAGAGGGCAACTGAGAAAGGCAATTAAGATTTACACCCAGGCCTCTGATCTGTATCAGGGCGACTATATGCCCCAGGACCTTTCCACAGACTGGATCCAGCGCAAAAGAAATGACTTGAAAACCCGGCACATTGAGACCCTCCTAACACTGGGACGCTTGTATGAGAGCCTGGGTACCGTCACCAAGGCCATATGGTGGTATTGTAAGGCCATTGAGGCCGATCCTTTGCTTGAAGAGGCATATCAGAGGTTGATGGTATTATACTCCAGGCAAGGAAAAACAAATCTTGCCATACGCACCTATGAAAAATGCAGGCAGGAATTACAAGACCAGATCCAGACCCAGCCTGAACCCGCTACAAAGGCCCTTTTTGAAAAAATTGCCCAAAACTCACCAAAAATTCATCAGGCCAAAGTAATTCATTGAGAAAAGAGGTGATATACATGAAAGCTCTCAAGGGTATCTACCCTGTGTTTTTGGCGTGGTTTTTTCTTTTGCTGGCCTGGAGCCCCCCTCGTAATGCGCTCTCGCCTATTCACAAAAAGGGCAGAATTGAGGTTATTGTGGCTTCAGACCAAGCTGGATCCAGAAAAGATAAGGCAGACCCAAAAGGAGATACTAGACCTTCTAGGTCAGATACAG
>QMLZ01000323.1 GCA_003646995.1 Deltaproteobacteria bacterium
ACAACTCTATTTAAAAAGTTTTTATAGACTTATTTCACCCCCTTTCAAAAAAGATATTTTTTTACAGTAATTCTTAATTGTTTGATTTTTTGCCATACAATGGACCAAAATTGTTACAGGCTCTAAAGTCAGCGCCATAAGATGATGGTTCACCAAACATTCCCCAGACCTTTGGTCTGAATATTTTTTCCTCTGGCACATTGTGCATATTTACAGGTATCCTCAACATAGAAGCAAGTGTAATGAGATCGCCTCCTATATGCCCGTAACTAATTGCACCATGATTTGCACCCCAGTTGTTCATAACATCATACACGCTTTTAAATGCTCCTTTTCCAGTAAGATTAGGGACGAACCATGTTGTTGGCCATGTCGGATCGGTTCTCTCCATTAAAGGTACACCTACTTCATCAGGTAGCGCTACGGTATATCCTTCTGCTATCTGTAATACAGGACCCATCCCATCAACTATATTAACTCTACACATAGTAACAGGCATACCGCCTCTTGTAACAAACTCGGTAGAAAACCCTCCACCTCTAAAGTATTCAAGATTGGCAGGATAAAACTCGGTTACATCGATACATGCTTTAACCTCGTCATCAGTGATCTCCCAGTATGGTTTTATAGCTGGCTTACCATCTTTAGACTGCATCCCGGTACCATCAAGACACGTTGACCCAGAGTTAATAAGATGTATTATCCCATTCTCTGCAAGTCCTGTTAATTCTTTACCTGTTACCCGCTTTACGGCTTCAGGGCTCCAGTATGTTCTAACATCAGAAAATATTTGAGCGGTACCTGTTAAAAGATGGCCAAACAGCATAGAGATTCCGTTTAAATAATCATTTTCTGTTGCAACTATATAGGGTTGCCTCTTTCCGTTCCAGTCAAAGGATGAGTTTAATATTGTTTCTAAAAAATCACCATTGGGATAGTGATCTGTCCATTGCCGTTGGCCTTGAAATCCTGCTGCAATAGCATTGTGCCCCAGTGCTTCCTCACCATAACCTATTTCTTCAAGCCTTGGGTTTCCCACCATAAGATCCCTTGCGATTATAGCCATTTTAACTACAAACTCCCACACCTGATCAAGCTTTTCTCTTGGCCACCGGTTTTCGGGTTTATTCCTGTCTTTTCCTTCTTTGAGATTATCTCTCACCCATTTTAGAGCTCTTTCATACTCCTCCTTATCGTAAATCTCCTCTTCAATTCTACGTATAAACTCGGACATATCGACCATTTCATACCGCAATCCCAAAAACTTTTCTAGAAAATATGGATCCACTATTGAGCCAGCAATACCCATTGATACTCCACCCATTGCAAGATAGGCTTTTCCTCTCATTTCAGAAACGGCTAAGCCGGCTTTTACAAATTGAACTATTTTAGTTTTAACATCATCAGGAATTGTCTCATCACCGGCATCCTGAACATCTCTTCCATATATACCAAAAGCAGGCAGACCCTTTTGAGCATGAGCTGCCAGCACTGCAGCAAGATAAACAGCCCCGGGTCTTTCCGTTCCGTTAAAACCCCATACAGCTTTCGGCCGTAGAGGATCCATATCCATGGTTTCTGCACCATAACACCAGCATGGTGTAACCGTTATTGTCAATCCAACATTCTCCTTTTTAAACTTCTCATCTGCCATTGCTGCTTCTGCAAAACCACCAATACATCTATCTGCTATTATACACTCTACTGGTTGTCCATTGGAATGGCGAATGTTATCGGTTATAAAATTGGCAAGATTTTGAGCCATCCTCATGGTTTGGCCCTCCAGCGACTCCCTTACCCCTCTCCTCCTGCCATCAATAGTTGGTCTGATCCCAACCTTAGGAAGCTGACCAACAAGTCTGTATCTATATTTTCTTTCTGGCATATCATCCTCCTGTAGATATTTATTTGTATTTTTTCACCCAATCTATATCCAACTCTAAAAGCTTTTCACACTTGGGCCATCCCGTTTTTTCATTCCATCCAGCTAACTGATAGTACAGTTTTCTGGCTTCATCAAACTCATCCCTGTGTAGTCGAATTCCTTTTTTTGGCCCCTTTTCTATTTCTTTAAAATACCTATCTGGCAGTTTATCTTCTTCAGAAGTAAATCCCTCCCTCATGTTGAACGCTCTGAATAGATTTAGCCTCTTCTCACCAATTTTAAATAATTCAAAAAGACTCGTTTCCCATCCCGTAATTGCATCTATTATTTTTACCAGATCCCTGAAATCAAAGTATCTCACAGGAGAAAATGCAAAAATGCAGGCACCCACAGCATCAAGCATACTAAAAGCAGGCTGCAGAAGATAAAACATCCGCACCTTTTCAGGGCCAAGGTCTGTGGCTTCTAATCTATCATATACCGTAAGAGGGCTCACTTTTCTCATATACAATTCGGGAGCAGTGTAATCAAAATCAGTATCATGTTCTACCGAAGTATAAACGGGGCCATTTGGATTTACAGCATAGCCTAGCCCCAGCATAGCCTTTGTTCTTGGATCGTGTGTGCTTATCTCCATACCTTTCATATGGAGTGCAAAATCCTTAGTTTCTTTTCCCAAAATCTCAGATGCCCTCATTACCCCCTTTGCCAAAACATCCCCAATACCTTCCCGCTTTACAATCAGTTCAATTAAAGTAATAGCAGCATCGCTATTTCCAAATCCCAATTCGATTCCGCCTGTATCATCTCTAGTAATATATCCATTTTCATAACACTCATTGGCAAAGGCTATTACTGCTCCCGTGGATGTACCATCAAGACCGTATCTTGATGTCAACTCACATGCTTTTAAAACCTTATCTAAGTCTTTTAGTTCAGAACCAACTCCAATTGATGCTAAAGTCTCCAATTCTGGAGCACCGTATCTATTATCTATACCGTTTATCTCTTTCTTTAATCTCCTTTTACATCCTCCATAGCAGTTAGCACAATAAACGTTTTTATAACCGTACTTTTCAACAATTGTGTTTCCATCTATCTCTCTGGCTTCTGAAAAAGATGTATGATGAGCGTTTCTTGCTGATAATAATCCTTCACTACTCAGCCACTCAATAAATCCTGCAGCACCTCCGCCTTCATAATGCCCTTTACTTACTGGATTTTCGATAAAATGCCTCTTATACCTAATTGACAATTCATCAAGAGTCTTTTTATCAAAAATCTCAATCTCATGCTTACCGTTAATAGCAATTGCTTTTATGTTTTTACTACCCATAACAGCACCAAGCCCCCCACGGCTTGTGTTAAATATGTAATCGTTTACTATTGATGCAAATAAAACCTGTTTCTCACCTGCAGGTCCAATCGTAGCAACCGATACATCACTACCAAGTAAATCATAAATCCTTTCTGTTGTTTCACCAGTTGATAAGCCCCAGTACCCTTCAGCTTCAATAAAATCAATATTCTCACCATTGATAAATAGTATAACAGGTTTTGAAGACCTTCCTTTAATCGCAATTAGGTCATATCCACATTTCTTTATTTTTTCACCAAGATAACCAGGTGTTGGAGCTTCATGTATCCTTTGTGTGAGGGGAGATTTTGAAATAACAGAGTATATTGCAGATCCGGGAACCGGAGCTCCTGTTACTATTCCAGTAGAAAAAAGAAGGATATTTTCCGGTGAAAGAGGATCTATATTTTTATTTAAGTTCTCCAAAAGATAAATAGCACCTAAACAACTCCCCCCCATAGTAGATCGATATAATCTGTCATCAATACTTCTTGTTTTTTGTTTTCTACCGGTAACATCGATTTCTAATATTTTTGCACTATAACCGTATGGCATTTTATATTTCTCCAATTTCTGGACTTATGGTTTTATTCATAAAAGTTGTAGTATTTTGTACCAGAATTTGATGTTTAATTAGAATACTAAAATATTCAAGGCCACTTAAATATAATTTTTTATAGGTATAAAACGAATAGGCAAAGTAAGTTTTTTATCATGATTGAAAGTTC
>QMLZ01000324.1 GCA_003646995.1 Deltaproteobacteria bacterium
ACCCCAAGGACCCGCGCTACGGGAATCTGGAAGGGCGAAAGGTGATTCTTCCTATACTAAACAAGCCCATCCCTATAATCTTGGATCGGTATGTTGATGTTGAATTTGGAACAGGGGCGCTGAAGATCACCCCGGCGCATGATCCCAATGACTTCGAGATTGGGCTTTCCCACGGCCTAAAAAAAATAAAGGTAATAGATGAAGACGGAAAAATGAATGAACTTGCCGGGCCTTACAAAGGACTGGACAGGTTTGAATGCCGGGAAAGGATATTGGAAGACCTCAAGAAGGCCGGCCTTCTTGAAAAGATTGAGCCCTATCGGCACGCAGTGGGGCACTGTTACAGATGTAAGACCATGATTGAGCCCTAGCTTTCAAAGCAATGGTTCGTGAAGGTAAAACCCTTAGCTGAAGTGGCCATAAAATCTGTACAAGAAGGTAGGACCCGCATTTTCCCCCGAAATTGGGAGACGGTATATTTCGAATGGATGACCAACATTAAGGACTGGTGCATTTCACGACAGATTTGGTGGGGGCACAGAATACCCGCCTGGTATTGTGGCGACTGCGGCGAGGTAACTGTTGCCAAAGAGACCCCACCGGGATGCAAGGCTTGCAACAGCACCAACCTCACAAGGGAAAGTGATGTGCTCGATACATGGTTCAGCTCGGCCCTGTGGCCGTTTTCCACGTTGGGGTGGCCGGAAGAGACGGAAGAGTTGAAAACCTTTTATCCTACATCCGTCCTCGTAACAGGATTCGACATCTTGTTTTTCTGGGTGGCGAGGATGATGATGATGGGGCTGCATTTTATGGGGGAGGTGCCTTTCAGAGACGTATACATACATGCCTTGGTTCGGGATGCTGAAGGCAAAAAAATGAGTAAATCTAAGGGCAATGTCATTGACCCGTTGGAAGTCATGGATGAGTACGGAACCGATGCATTCAGGTTCACCCTTGCAGCTCTTGCAGCCCAGGGCAGGGACATAAAGCTTTCGGAGGATCGGATTTTAGGCTATAGGCATTTTGTCAACAAGATTTGGAATGCTGCGAGGCTGGTCTTGATGAACCTGGGGGACATGGAAGACTTGCCCGAGGAACAGCGCTCGTACAGCCTTGCGGACAGGTGGATTTATTCAAGGTTGGCAGAGGTTAGTTCGGGAGTTGCAGAGGCGATAGATGAGTATCGTTTTAATGACGCCGCAAACCTTTGTTACCAGTTCGCTTGGCATGAATTCTGCGATTGGTACCTGGAGATGGCCAAGGAGGCCCTCTATGGTGAGGATAACATCAAAAAGGCGACTACCCAAATAGTGGCCAAGGACGTGCTCATGGCACTGCTTAAGCTCCTACACCCTTTCATGCCCTTTGTGACTGAGGAACTCTGGCAAAGGATCCCAGGAGTGCAGAACAGTATCATGATTTCCGAATTTCCTTCCCCAGAGGCCTATCTTTCAGACGAAGCGGCCATCAAGGAGATGAACATCCTAATGAATATCATTTCTGGAATAAGAAACATCCGGGGAGAGATGCGGATTGCTCCAGCTAAAAAGGTCAATGTCGTACTGGACGTGCCCGACGAAAACGAGATGAGGGTGATAAAGCAAAACATGGGCTATATAACAACGCTTGGCAAGGTTCAAGATGTGACGATAACTGCAGGGGTGAAAAAACCACAAGGCTCCGCCACAGCCGTCTGTGGCAACGTGCAAGTGCATGTACTTTTAGCGGGTCTGCTTGATTTTGAGGAAGAGAGAAAAAGGCTTCGCAAGGAGATCAAGAAAGTCGAAAAAGATATAGAGCTGGGAAGGCGGAAGCTTGGTAACGAAAACTTCCTTCAAAAGGCTCCCGCGGATATAGTAAAAGAAGTGAAGGAAAAAGTGGAGTCCCTGAGCCTAAGGCTGGAAAAGCTGCAGAAAAACCTAGAGTTCTTTGAAGGCATGGATCGTGAATGACATTCCTGCCATAGAGATGAAGGATGTATGGTTTTCCTACAACAAGGTTCCGGTTGTAGAAGGAGTCTCGTTTACTCTTTCCCAAGGTGACTTCCTAGGCATACTGGGACCGAATGGCGGTGGGAAAACAACACTGCTAAAGCTCATGTTGGGGCTCCTCAAGCCCGAAAGGGGGGAAATAAGGATATTGGGCAAGCCTCCCAAGGAGGCAAGGAAGTTCATAGGCTACCTTCCTCAAGAGACAGATTTCCACTTGAGCTTTCCAATAACCGTATTTGAGCTGGCCATCATGGGAAGGCTTACCCACAGCAAGCTTGGGAAGCCCTATACGAAGGACGATCATGAGAAGGCTGAGATGGCGCTCAATCAGGTGGGAATGTGGGACTACCGATTTGCAAAAGTGGGAGAATTGTCTGGAGGACAAAGGCAGAGAGTGTTTATTGCAAGGGCCCTGGCCAGCGAACCAAAGATCCTTATGTTAGATGAACCTACCTCGAGCGTTGACCCTCAGTTTGAATCTGACCTATATGAATTGTTCAAGGAATTAAACAAGGATATGACCATAGTGATCATCACCCATGACATTGGAGTTATCTCCCGTTATGTCAAATCCGTAGCCTGTATAAATAGGACCTTGATTTTTCACGAAGAGGGAAAGATTACAGAGGAGATGATTGAGGCCACTTATCAATGTCCTGTAGACTTAGTGGCCCACGGTCTGCCTCATCGTGTTTTTCCACTTCACAAGGGGAAAGATTAATGTGGGAGGCCCTGCACTTTGAGTTTATGCGTCATGCCTTGGCTGCAGGAGTCTTGGTGAGCATATCCTGTGGAATCATAGGCGTGCTGGTAGTTGTTAACCGTATCGCGATGATCTCTGGGGGTATTGCCCATGCCTCTTATGGCGGAATAGGCATTGCGGTATTTGCCGGGATAGCACCCTTTGGTGGAGCTGCTGGGTTTGCCGTATTTATGGGATTGCTAATGGGATGGATAAGCCTTAAGCAAAGGGACCGAAGTGATGCCGTCATAGGTGCGCTATGGGCCATAGGCATGGCCATTGGAATTCTTTTTATTGATCTCAGCCCTGGTTATAACGTCGATTTAATGAGCTACTTGTTTGGTAGCATATTGGCCGTGGGGAAGCCTGAATTGTGGTTCATGCTGGTGATTGATCTTCTCACCCTCGCCGCGGTAATTTTATTTTACAAAGAGCTCTTGGCAATGTCCTATGACGAGGAGTTTGCTGAGGTTACCGGTGTGCCTGTTAGGGCACTTTATTTCTTACTTCTCACCCTCACATCTTTTACCATCGTTATGCTCATTAGGGTGGTGGGTTTAATTTTGGTGATTGCCCTGTTAACCATCCCACCATACATATCTGAGCAGTTCACAAGTACCCTTGGGAAAATGATGGGTTTTTCTATTCTCTTAAGTATCTTCTTCATCACATCAGGACTTTGGATCTCCTACAGCTTTAATTTAAGCTCTGGAGCCAGCATAATACTGGTTGCAGGGGCCGCATTTTTCCTCTCCCATATCTTGCGGAAGGTATGAGTACCAATGAGACCACAACCGAGGAGGAAGGATCTGAACCTTCCCAATATTCTATGGCTATTGAAACAATTCCTCACCAAACTTTGGCAAGACAAAAGACGCACGGTGAAGACGCGGGCTATAGTACTTGAGGCCTGGCAGCCTTGATGCACGCTCTTCAGACAGATCTTCGATGGGATCATACTTATTGGAACAAAACATGAAGCCTATGAGGCCGCTGGGATAGGTAGGTACGTTGGTAAGATAGTATTTTGCCTTGGGATATATTTCCTTGGCGAATGAACCTACTGCACTTATCACGTGCTGGTGAAGAAAAAGGCACTCGCACTGTGTCACAGCAATACCGTCGGGCTTCAAGGATTTTTTCATGTCTTCATAAAATTTCCTTTGAAAAAGCACCTGGCCGGGACCTATAGGATCAGTGGAATCAACGATTATTACGTCATATGTGTCTGG
>QMLZ01000325.1 GCA_003646995.1 Deltaproteobacteria bacterium
AGCTATAGTTTTCGGTGACAACGCTGGAGAGATAGTTCTTGATAAACTATTCATTGAAACATTAAGAGAAAGATACTCCATACATTTTATTTATGTGGTGAGAAACGAACCTACCCTCACAGATGTAACACGTGATGATGCTAGAGTTGTGGGTATGGACCAGGTTGCCACAGTAATTGAAAATGGCATAATGGGGCCCTTGCCAGGTACCATTTTGGAGCGGTGTTCTCCCCAGATCAGGCGACTAGTGAAAGATGCTGATTTGATCGTCTCAAAGGGAGGGGGTAACTTCGAGACTCTGTCTGAAGCGACCATAGGTCATAAGCCGTGTTTTTTTCTCTTGACATCCAAGTGCCGTGTGTACTGTTCCCAATTCAGCACTTCCATGAATCAGCCTATTGTCCATCATATGATCTTATAACCCTGTATAAAACCGAATGCAGGAGGGTAAATAAATTGAGTACAAAACTCAAGGTTCTAATTGTAGCAACTATGGATACCAAGTCTAAAGAGACCCTTTTTCTCAAGAAATGCTTAGAGGCACAGGATGTTTCAGCCATTGTCATAGATGCAGGGATAAGGGGTGAGAGCCCCGTACAGGTTGAAATAACAAGACAGCAAGTAGCTGCGGCCACAGGCAAAAGCCTTGGTGAGATTCAACATCTCAAACCGGAAGGCATTGCTCTCAATGCAATGGTAGCTGGAGCAACAAAACTAGTACATGATTTGCTTGAACGTAAGATCATTAGTGGCATTATCGGCCTAGGTGGATCTATGGGCACAACCCTTGGAACCGGCATAATGAGGACTCTTCCTGTAGGCTTTCCTAAAGTAATGATCTCTACGATGGCTTCTCGAGACACGCGACTATTTGTTGGCACAAAGGATATAATGATGCTACATTCGGTTTGCGATCTGGCGGGGCTAAACATTGTGACAAGGGCTGTTCTCCGCAACGGAGCTCTGGCCTTAGCAGGAATGGTTAAGGGACTGTCAGGAGATGAGTTTATGCCCGCACCACAACAACACCAACTTATTGCCATATCCACACTGGGTACCACTGAAGCCTGTGCCCTGCGCCTAAGGCAAAAGCTCGAGGCCGATGGCAAGGAAGTGGTTACCTTTCATACTGTTGGATCAGGGGGGCAGGCCATGGATGAGCTGATTGATCAAGGCCATGTGGAATTTGTATTGGATATATCACTCCATGAATTGGTAGACAATATGTTCGGCGGCGATTATGATGCGGGGCATGCTCGGGGCAGAGCCTCCATAAGAAAGGGGATTTCGACCATATTTGTGCCCGGCAATGTGGACTTCTTGGTAACAGGGCCAGTGGAAACCGCCAAGAAGCAATTTCCAGGAAGAGCCTATCACATACATAACTCTGCCATTACCGCCGTTAGAACATCAAGACAAGAGTTAATGGAACTGGCCCGTACTTTGGCCGGCTTTTGTAAAGATGCGAAAGGACCTGTTGCTTTCCTAATACCTCTCGGTGGCTTCTCAGCCTTTGACTCACCTGGAGAAACCCTGGAAGACAAAGGGGCAAGAAAGGTGTTTAGAGATGCCTTGCGCGAGTCATTACCTGCGGGCATTCCAATAGTCGAATCAGAGCACCATATCAATGACCCTGAATTCGCCGACAAAATACTCGACATAATGGAAGGAGTTTACAATGCCTTACCTAGTGATAAATAACATAAAGATATATTACGAGGACCACGGGTCTGGGCAACCAATTGTCTTGCTCCACCATGGATTTGGCTGCACCAAGATGTGGAAAGAAATATACCCTGGCCTTGTCCAAAACGGGTATCGTGTGATCATGTACGACAGGCGAGGTTATGGCCGGTCTGACAAGGGCGATGATTTTGAAAGCTTTTATGTAAGCAACAGGTTCCGGCCCGAAAGTGTTGAGGAACTCAGGGAATTACTGAATTCAGTCGGGCAGGACAAAGTGCACCTTGTAGGGCAATGTGAGGGAGGCGTAGTCGCTTCTGATTTTGCAGCCACATACCCGGAAAGGGTTCTTTCGCTTGTCACATCCAGCACACAATGCTTTAGTGAAATGCCAATGACAGAATTCAATGCTATCAAATTCACCAAGAAATTCGCAGAGCTCGACGATGACTTAAAGAATAAACTCGTGGGTTGGCACGGCGAAAAGTACGCAGAGCCCTTTTTTAACCAGTTCATCCGATACGGTGGAGCCTATGGAAAAGATATATTCGACCTTAGGCCGGTACTGAGTAAGATCAATTGCCCTTCCCTTGTCCTTTACCCTGACCGCAGCTTCTTGTTTGATGTTAGCCAGGGCGTGGCTTTTTATAAACACCTGACTAATGGCGAATTGGCAGTGCTTCCAAGGTGCGGCCACAACACGTATGAACAGCAACCGCACGAGTACGTACGGCATCTCGTGAACTTTCTTGCAAGGCACCAAACTTGACTGCCTGCCACTTAGGATGCACCATCATTTTGGCAACACAATACCGCGGGCGATCGATCTAAAATGGTCTACTAGAACTGCGAGGTTTTTCTTCAGAGAGGAAGTGGGCTGAGTGGCAAACAGACATTACATCCACTGGGCATGGGTCATTCTTGGCACATGCTTCATGAACATATTCATTAATTACTCAATACAGCTAGGCTACGGCCTGGTATTGCCCCAAATGATTGTGGATCTGGATTTCACTCGCACCGCAGCGGCAACCGTTTTTAATGCCTATCTCTTATCCTATATCATTCTTACACCACTTACTGGTATGTTGACAGACAGATTTGGCCCACGTCTTGTCATTCCTATTTGTGCCTTCATCTTGGGCGTGGGAACCATATTGATGGGCACAGTCAGATCCCTTTGGACAGCAATACTGTGTTTCACTATAGTGGGAATTGGCTCTACCGGCATGTGGGCACCGGTTGTCACTGTGGTGCAGCGTTGGTTTTCTCCCAAGCGAAGGGGGCTCGCCCTAGGCATACTTTCCAGCGGTTGCGGTATTGGATTCGCTACCCTCGCCTTTGCCTTCCCATGGCTGGTGAGTAATTACACTTTGCGTTATTCGTGGTATGGGCTGGGTACCGGCGCCCTTGTCATGGTGGTACTTAATGCGTTGTTCCTGCGAGACGATCCGGACTCATTAGGCCTTGATCCATGGGGCCAAGAATTGCAAGAGAGCCCTTCTCATGATATGCACCACGGTCCCCTAGATCCTGCAAGCCCCCTGCTCGTGTTGAGGCAGCGGCCGTTCTGGATAATCGGGCTTTCATATTTTTGTATATGTTATAGTCTATATGGAATCACCACATTTATGGTGGACTATGCAAGATTTCAGGTGGGCCTACCCCTTCAAAAAGCCAGTTTTTTAGCCACGGTGCACGGACTGGGCCAGGTTATCGGGGTACTCACCATAACTCCTTTGTCAGATTACCTGGGCCGAAAGAACGCAATCATGGTTTCCAATCTTTTTATCACCATGTGCTTGGGTGGCATACTGTTGAGCGGAGCCTCTTGGGTGGTGCTGCTTGTGCTTGTGAGCATACTTGCTGCCTTTTATGGAGCCACCTTTCCCATGTACGGAGCCTGTGCCGGGGATTATTTTCCAAAGGAGATTATGGCCACTGTTTTAGGCGCCTGGACGCCATTTTATGGCATTGGTGCCATTTCCGCCCACTGGATAACAGGTCTCTTACGTGATAGCATGGGAAATTACACCAGCGCGTTTTTGATAAACCTGATCATGGCGGGGCTTTCTCTTGTTCTAATCTATGCTGTAAAGACCTCTAGAGGCAACGAGGTCACCGTGACCCGAGAGATTGAACATGCTGAGCCGTAAGTGGTCAATCTTTGCTGCATGCACAACATTGTTCTTGATGTCACAGTTTTACAGGGCATCCAGTGCCATTATCGCACCCGACCTCATGAGGGACTTACATCTTGATCACGAGGCCTTGGGTCTG